>PAUP01000086.1 GCA_002712765.1 Cytophagaceae bacterium
CCCAAAATCTTCTACCTTATTACCCGTTCCAGCCACAAGGTAGCGATGCAAGCCTGCAAAATAATATAGGGTCGTCATTCTTAATCTAGCTCTAGTATTGGCCAAACTAAGATTGAGTTGTTCCGACTCTTGGGCTTGAGGTACCGCTTTTTTAAGAGTTTCAAAAGTTGTTGTAAGATCAACCTCGGTACTTTGTACGTTGGCAAAACGCTCCTTGAGTTGTGCAATATGGGCTTTCCCTCTCGTGACTTGTCTGGGATCTTGGTGTATGGGCATTTCTACACAGAGTACTTCAAGTCCAGTCAAAGCGCAAAGGGTAGAGGTAAGCGCACTGTCAATACCCCCGCTAATACCTACAACAAATCCAGGCATACCTGCCTTTGTCGCATAGTCTTTTAACCATTGAACGATGTGATCTTTTACTTTTTCGGTTTGCATTCGGGTATTTTTTAAATCGGATTAGTAGTATTTTTACAACCTAAATAGCTTTCAATAAAATTTAAGACAGCCATTTTCGTTTGATCTATAAAGATACAAATCCTATGTATAAATTTTTAATGTGTTTGGGCCTATTCCTGATCTTGACAGCTTGTCAAAAGGACTCAAAAGTACCGGCCCAAATTGCTGCCATAGAAGCCCCAATACGTATCGAGCGATTTGATAAGGCCTTTGCAAACGCACAGCCAGAAGATCTTCAAGTCCTTCAGGCGCAATATCCTTATATGTTTGCCAAACAATATGACGACGCGTATTGGGAAAATAAACTTGTAGACACCCTCCAAAATGAACTCGAAACAGCGGTGATCAACAGCTTCCCTGATATGGAAGACGAAAAACAAGCGATATCTGAACTGTATCAACATATTCAATATTATTTTCCAGAGACTACGATACCTACTGTCATTACTATAACCTCAGAGGTCGATTACCGCAACAAGGTTTTTATGACAGACAGTCTTCTTTTTATAGCGCTAGATACGTATTTGGGCAGCGATCATCGTTTTTACGGCGGTATCCCAAAATACCATAGTAAAAATTTTAGACCAGCTCAACTCGATGTTGATATTGCTTCCGCTTTCGCGAAAGCGCATACCTCAAGACCAAGACAGCCCCACTTTCTGGCTCAAATGATCTATGAGGGTAAGCAACTGTATTTGATGGATGCCCTGCTCACTGCCAAAGCCCAACACGAACTCTTTGGGTATACCGAAGCCGAATATCAATTTGCGGTAGAAAACCAGAAAAATATGTGGGAGTACTTTGTCTCTAGTGAGTTACTGTATAAAACAGATAGGAATTTATTGACACGATTTATTGACCCTGCACCATTTTCAAAATTTTATTTATCCTTTGACAACGAGACTCCAGGCAGGGTAGGGCGATTTATAGGATATAAAATAGTGGCCTCGTATATGGAGAATAACGATGTTGCGCTCAAAACAATGCTTAATCAAACTGCAGATGTTATCTTTGCAAACGCAAAATACAAACCTTGATTATGGCAAAAACACATACTTCTGACATCAAAGTAAATATTGAACTGGACGAAAATCGCGTTCCTGAAAAACTAAAGTGGACCGCGCGTGATGGCGGGGTGGCCAATGAAGAAGCCAAGGCGATGTTGTTATCATTATGGGACAGTAATCAGCAAGAATCGGTACGTATTGATCTTTGGACCAAAGATATGCCTGTAGACGAAATGCAAGTCTTTTTTCATCAAACTCTTGTAGGAATGACCGATACCTTTAGACGGGCAACCGGTAATGAGAAGATGGCCGATACTATGAAAGATTTTACCGATTATTTTGCAGAGCATCTCGATTTAAAAAAGCCTTAATTCTAAGGATGAAATTGATCTTTGTGTATAATGCAAATTCGGGTGCTTTTCAACAGTTGTTGGATACGGCTCATAAGGTGGTGAGTCCTCAAACCTACACTTGTGATTTGTGTAGTTTGACCCATGGTAGCTTTCGCGAAAGCGCACTCTGGAAAACCTATAGACAGACATCTGGTCATAGCTTTACCTTTTTTCACAAAGATGAATTTGAAAAAGCCTATCGTTCAAAATGGCTCCCTAAATACAGATTTCCGATCGTATTAATAGAAGATCCCACAAGAGGATTAGAAATAGGGCTCAATGTCGAAGATTTGGCAAAGATAGAAACGACCCAAGAATTGATCGATAAGGTAGCGGCGCTCTCCAAGCATTTCTAAGTGCTAATTATTGAAGATCAAGACCGCTGTTGATCTCTTCGATATACCCCAAAATTTCGTCTTGACCCAAACCATTGGTTGCACTACTCACAAAATAATTAGGAAACTCAAACCACAAGCCGTTTAACAAAGTTTCCTTGTAAACCCTGATATTGCGTTCTAGTGCTTTTGGTTTTAATTTGTCGGCCTTGGTAAAAATGATTGAAAAAGGAATGTTGTTTTGGCCCAAATACGCCATAAATTCGGTGTCTATTGGCTGGGGTGCATGCCTGCTATCTACTAGTACAAATGCCGAAATAAGTTGCTGGCGTTGCTCGAAGTAATTGGTGATAAATTTTTGAAAGGTCTTTTTGGTGGTCTTAGAAACTCTGGCATATCCATAACCAGGTAAATCTACCAAGTGCCAGCTTTTGTTGATCAAGAAATGATTGATGAGTTGTGTCTTACCAGGTTTGCCGGAGGTTTTTGCCAATTTTTTTCGATTGGTCAGCATATTGATCAATGAAGACTTACCCACATTTGACCTTCCAATAAAGGCATACTCTGGTGTGATCCCTTTAGGACAGCGTGCAACGTCTGAGTTGCTTACCACAAATTCAGCTGATTTAATTTTCATGGAAGGAGTACTTATGTTAGAAGTTCCTTTTTTTGAGCCAGTCTAATAAGATGGTGTTAAATTGGTCAGGTTGTTCCATCATGGCAGCGTGCCCACATTTGTCGATCCAAAACAAATCGGCATCGGGTAGCAGCTTGTTAAAATCTTGAGCTACTTCTGGTGGCGTAACAGCATCTTGTTTACCCCAGATAATACAGGTAGGTGTATGCATTTCTGGTAGGTCCTTGGCCATATTATGTCTAATCGCGCTTTTGGCGATAGCCAGTGTCTTGATCAATTTGTTCCTGTCATTAACCGTATCGTAAACCTCGTCTACAATTTCTTTGGTGGCAATTTCGGGATTGTAAAAAACACCTTCGGCTTTCTTTTTTATGTACTCGTAATCGCCACGTTTAGGATAGCTTTCACCCATGGCGCTTTCGTACAGGCCTGAACTTCCAGTAATGACCAAACCTTGTACCTTTTCAGGGTATTGCTTGGTGTGGTATAATCCAACATGACCTCCCATAGAATTGCCAAGAAGTATGACCTTATCAAAACCTTTCATTTCGATAAACTCTTTAAGGTATTTGGCAAAACTCTTTACTCCAGTTTTGATTAATGGCATGGTGTAAACAGGAAGCTCGGGTATGACCACTTTGTACCCGTTTTTTGAAAAAAATTGGGTGACTGCGTCAAAATTACTTAAACCACCCATCAATCCATGAAGAATGATAATAGGGGTGCCTTCACCTTCTTCTAAGTAAGTAAACTTTCCTTCAGTAATTAGATTGTGTGTCATAGTTGTTAGGCCCAATAAGCATACGGGCAAATATAGGTATTTAAATACTATTGCTGTTACAACAATTAAAAGGTTTACAAGTAGAAAGTTGCGGTTTTTTGTTGAGGTCTACTCTTGATTAGAGTTCCAATTTTACGGTGAGGCTTTCGTCGCTAATTCATCGGTGGCAGCATAAAGTGGGTCAACAATGACACAATAGAAGGCAGTGTTACTTATTCACAATCCTGTTAATAAACAGGCTGTGTGGGCAAACTTATCAACAAAGTGGTAAATTGTGGTAAAATGTGGTAATAATTCTTATATATTTGGAGTTATAACATAAATTCCAACCCATTTTCGTGCTAAATCTCATTGGTACATACGAGTGTAAAATTGATGCTAAAGGTAGACTGATGCTACCTCAGGCTTTCAAAAAGCAATTGGCACCTGTCTTGCAGGATGGCTTTGTTTTAAAGCGCGCCGTGTTTCAAAAATGCTTGGAATTATACCCAATTTCACAATGGAATGCCTTGTCGCAAAAGGTCAATAAGCTCAATCGCTTTAACAAAAAGAACGACGAGTTTATCAGGCGTTTTAACGCTGGGGTCAAACCCGTAGAAGTAGATGCTTCTGGTCGCATATTGGTAGCCAAAGATCTTGCTGGTTTTGCTACTCTCAAAAAAGAAATTGTCGTCAATGCGGCAATCAATATTTTAGAAATCTGGGATAAAGAACTATACGAACAGGCTATTGACGAGGCTGTGCTAGATTTTGCTGATTTGGCCGAAGAAGTCATGGGCGATAATGAGGATGCCGATGGAATATCATAACCCAGTGCTTTTGCACCAAACCGTAGACGGGCTTCAAATCAAGCCCGATGGCGTCTATGTAGATGTCACCTTTGGCGGTGGGGGGCACTCTCGCGAAATTCTCAGCAGATTGGGGGATGGAGGTAGGTTGTTGGCTTTTGATCAAGATCCTGATGCTCAAGCCAATGTGATTGCAGATGATCGGTTTACCTTAATTCCTGAAAATTTTAGATATGTCAAGCGTTTTTTGCGCTTTCATGGCTATAAAACGGTAGATGGAATTCTGGGAGACTTTGGGGTATCTTCTCATCAATTTGATGTAGCCGAACGTGGTTTTTCGACCCGCTTTGAGAGTGATTTGGACATGAGAATGAATCAGGCAGATACGTTATCGGCCTATCATGTCGTTAATGATTATGAAGAGGAAGATCTCAAAAACGTCCTCTTCTCTTACGGTGAATTACGCAATGCTGCAAAAATAGCACGTACTATCGTAGCCCAAAGACAACAAACGCCCATTAAAACAAGTGCACATCTAAAAGAAATACTAGCACCCTTTTTACCACAGCATCGCTCGCATAAGATACTGGCTCAGATTTACCAAGCCATCAGGATTGAGGTCAATCAAGAGATCGAAGTTCTTAAAGCGTTTTTAATGCAAACCAAAGACTTGCTTTCTACAGGAGGTAGATTGAGTTTGATTAGTTATCACTCTTTAGAAGATCGTCTGGTCAAACGTTTTATTAGAAACGGTTTGTTTGAGGGCGAGCCAGAACGCGATATGTATGGTCGTTTTGAGGTGCCATTTAAAAAGGTAGGCGGGCTCATCGTACCCGATGCCGAAGAAATTAAACGCAATAATCGAGCACGTAGTGCCAAGTTGCGCATAGGAGAACGCATTTGATGAAACGCAGGTTAAATGACATATTAAAAGGGCGCTTTTTGGTAGATGAAGATGCCTTCAAAAATTGGAGAATGATCATCTTTTTATCTGTATTGGCATTGATAATGATTGCGAGTTCGCATCGTGCCGATGAGAAAGTACATGAGATCGCGAGGCTAAAAGTAAAAGTAGAGCAGCTGCGATCCGAATCTGTCGATGCACGTTTGGCGCTTTGGCGTTTAAAAACCCAGAGCAATGTTGCAGAACGAATGGCCTCTAGAGGGATTCAGCCATCAGAGACGCCACCAAAAAAAATTAAAGTAAAAAACACCAAAGAAGAGTAAGTCTTGGCAACCACCGAAAAGAACATATTAAACCGTTTGTATTTTGTCGCAGGATGTATGTTCATCTTCGCCCTGGCAGTGACGATCAAATTGATCGACATACAGCTGTTTAAAGGGGCAAAGTATCGCGAGCTTGCTGTGACGAGTACCGAGAAAATGGTCACCATCCCCGCTACTCGAGGCAATCTCTACGCAGGTGATGGTAGCCTACTAGCTACTTCTGTGATCAAATACGATATAAGATGGGATTCACAGCCGCCATCAGATGAGCAATTTGACGAGCATATAGTGGCCCTCTCACAAGGACTTGCCAACATATTAGGTAAAACACCAGCCTATTATGAAGATAGAATGCGCAAGGCACGCGCTACAAAGAATCGCTATTTGTTTATCGCGCGCAAACTAGGCTATTCTGATTATATCAAAGTGAGATCCTTACCGCTTTTTGAGCAAGGGCCGTACAAAGGGGGTATTATCGTAGAAGAAGTCATGGAGCGAGAGCATCCTCTTAATAAAATGGCCGAGCGTACTGTAGGTTACGAAAGACGTGACGATAGTGGTTATTACACTAGAGTAGGTCTTGAAGGGGCTTATGGTCATTACCTAAGAGGTAAAGAAGGTAGACGTCTCAAACAAAAAATTGCCAAAGGCGAATGGAAACCGATTGGAGTGGGTAATGTCGTAGAGCCTCGAGACGGTTTTGATGTCATTTCTACAATTGATATCAATATCCAGGATATCGCGCACAATGCCCTATTACAAAGTCTCGAAAAGTTTAAGGCCGATCACGGTTGTGTGGTGGTGATGGAGACCAAAACTGGAGAAATTAAGGCCATATCAAATCTAGGCCGCACCAAAGATGGCAAATACTATGAACGGCTCAATTATGCTGTGGGAGAATCGCATGAGCCAGGTTCGACTTTTAAGTTGATGTCTATGGTGGCTGCTTTAGAAGATAAAGTGATCGACACCTCTCAAGTCATAGATACAGAAAATGGTCGCGTCAAGTTTTACGACCGCACCGCTGTAGATTCTAAATGGGGTGGCTACGGTAAGATTAGTGCTGCCCGAGCTTTTGAATTGAGTAGTAATACCGCTTTCGCGAAAATGATTAATGAAAATTATGCCGATAATCCTAAGCGCTTTGTCAAGCGCTTATTCAATATGGGGCTTAACGACAAGCTAGGTCTTGAAATTAAGGGAGAAGGTAAACCTGTTTTTCCTTATCCCGGTGATAAAAATTGGTACGGAACCACGTTGCCTTGGATGGCTTTTGGGTATGGTGTACAATTGACCCCTTTGCAAACTTTGACCTTTTACAATGCCATCGCCAATGACGGAGAAATGGTAAAGCCACGTTTTATCAAAGAGGTTAGAGAATGGGATGTGACAGTAGAGACTTTTGAGAAGGAAGTGATCAACCCGCAAATTGCCTCTCAAAAAACCATTAATGCCGTCAAAGAAATGATGAAGCATACCGTAGAGCGAGGGACGGCTAAGAATATTTATAGTCCTTCCTTCTCTATGGCTGGAAAAACCGGTACCTGTCAAACCGAATACTGGGTAGAAGCCAACCGGTATATTGCATCCTTTGCAGGATACTTTCCTGCCGAAAACCCAAAATATTCTTGTATAGTGGTGGTACACAAGCCTCAAAAATCCCTAGGCTATTACGGTAATATTGTTGCAGCGCCTGTGTTTAAACAAATTGCTCAAAAAATTTACACCGATACCCCAGTTGTAGATGAGGTGGTACTGCCTCAAACCAATCCTCAATCTATAGAGGCCGATTATCAAAAGTATTATACCAAGGTCAACTCGAACGTGACTACCATGCCCAATCTAAAAGGTATGACGGGAATGGACGCAGTGGCACTTTTGGAGAATTTGGGGATGAGAGTGCGCTTTCGCGGAAGCGGAACAGTGCAAAAACAATCTATTGCTCCAGGACAAAAAATAAAAAAGAACGCAGAAATAACCCTCGACCTATCGTGATCCTTTTAAAAGACATATTGTATAAAGTGCCGCTTGATGCTGTTGTGGGTAATACTGCGGTGGCTATTACCAAGATACACTTTGACTCTAGAGCCATCACTTTAAACGATGTGTTTGTAGCCATTAGAGGCACCCAATCCGATGGACATGATTATATTTTAAAAGCCGCCGAAAATGGCGCCTTGGCTATTGTTTGTGAAGCTTTACCTGAGCAATTAATCAATGGGATAACCTATATACGGGTCACCAATTCGGCAAAGGCCTTGGCGACGATGGCCGCCAATTATTACCAGAATCCTTCTCAAAATTTAAAGCTCATCGGGGTGACCGGAACCAACGGTAAAACGACAGTGGCCTCGCTCTTACATCAATTGTTTACCAAGGCGGGTTATAAAACGGGATTACTCTCTACCGTTAAAGTAGTGGTGGCAAATAAAACGTATCCAGCTACCCATACCACCCCAGATTCGCTTACGATTAATGCCTATCTCGCCCAAATGAATGAGGCAGGCGTCGAGTACTGTTTTATGGAAGTAAGTTCGCATGGGATACACCAGCACAGAACTGAAGCGCTCACATTTGCAGGAGGGATTTTTACCAATTTATCTCACGACCACCTGGATTATCACAACAGTTTTGCCGAGTATCGTGATGTTAAAAAACGGTTTTTTGATGAGCTGCCTAAGGCGGCCTTTGCATTATCTAATATTGATGATAAGAATGGGCTGGTAATGCTTCAGAATACCCAAGCCAAAAAGATGACCTATGCCCTAAAGTCTTATGCCAATTACCGCGCACAAATTCTAGAAAATCAGTTTAGTGGCTTGCTCCTTAAAATACAAGATCAAGAAGTCTGGGTTAAAATGATAGGATCGTTTAACGCTTATAACTTACTGGCTATTTATGCTACTGCCGAGTTGTTGGGGTTAGAGCAAATGGAAGCGCTCCAGCTTCTAAGCGAGTTAGACAGTGTGGCAGGGCGATTTCAATATTTTATCTCAGATACCAATATCACGGCCATTGTAGACTACGCCCATACCCCAGATGCGCTCAAAAATGTGTTGGGTACCGTGAATGATATACGCACCAAAAATGAAAATTTAATTACCGTGGTTGGGGCCGGAGGCGACCGCGACATCACAAAAAGACCTTTGATGGGTGATATCGCGAGTGAGATGAGCTCGACCCTTATAATTACAAGTGATAACCCTCGAAGCGAAGATCCAGAAGCGATCATCGCTCAAATAGAAAAAGGGGTATCTCCTCAAAATTTTAGAAAGGTACTGACGATCACCGATCGCAAACAAGCTATAAAAACTGCCTGTCAACTAGCACAGCCTCAAGATATCATTTTAATAGCAGGAAAGGGGCATGAGACCTATCAAGAAATTAATGGAGAACGCCATGATTTTGACGATTTTAAAATTGTCAAACAAACCCTAAATCAACTCGATAAATAATGCTGTACTATCTGTTCAAATATCTAGATGAGGCCTACAACCTACCCGGTGCAGGACTCTTTCAATTTACCACGTTTAGGGCGGCTATGGCAATCTTACTTTCCTTGGCCATCTCGACCATATACGGAAAGCGGATCATCTTATTTCTACAGCGCAAACAAATGGGTGAAACCATTAGGGATTTAGGATTGGAAGGACAAGCCGAAAAAGCCGGAACTCCTACCATGGGGGGCTTAATTATCATTTTGTCTACCCTCGTGCCAGTGGTGCTATTTGCGCAGTTAGACAACATATACATCATCCTGCTTATTGTTACTACCCTTTGGATGGGTGTGATTGGATTTATGGATGATTACAAAAAGAAAATGGAGCGCAATAAAGACGGTCTAGCCGGCAAATACAAAGTATTAGGACAGGTTGGTCTGGGTATTATTGTAGGGGCAACTATGTTTTTTCATCAGGATATTACGGTCAAGGAGGAATTGCCCAATGCACCCGCTATACGTCAGGTTGACTTAGCCCAAAATATCGATAATCCTCGTTTTACAGACGAAGAAAAGAGCCTTAAGACCACTTTGCCCTTTGTAAAAAACAACGAAGTAGATTATGAAAAATTAATCACTTGGATCAATGACGATTGGGGTAAATATGCCTGGATTGTTTTTATCCCCATTATCATTTTTATCATTACAGCGGTTTCTAACGGTGCTAATTTGACCGATGGTATTGATGGTCTGGCAGCAGGGACCTCGGCCATTGCCGTATTGACTCTAGGTATTTTTGCCTTTGTTTCTGGTAATATCATTTTTAGTGATTATCTCAATGTTATGTACATCCCTCGCAGTGGGGAGATGCTCATTTTTATAACAGCCTTTGTAGGGTCACTCATTGGGTTTTTATGGTACAACACTTACCCAGCACAAGTGTTTATGGGTGACACTGGCAGTCTAACCATTGGCGGTATTATCGCGGTACTCGCAATTGCTACCAGAAAAGAATGGCTTATACCTATTCTTTGTGGTGTCTTCTTTATGGAGACCATATCGGTTATGCTACAAGTGAGCTATTTTAAATACACTAAAAAGAAAACCGGCGAGGGCAAACGTATTTTCTTAATGTCGCCGCTACATCATCATTATCAAAAAAAGGGAATACACGAGAGTAAAATAGTGACGCGATTTTGGATCGTAGCCATATTGCTAGCTATTGTCTCTGTGGTAACACTAAAAATAAGATAGAAGCAGTTGGAGATGAAGCGAGATCGATTGATCGTATTGGGCGGTGGCGAAAGCGGAGTAGGCACTGCAATATTGGGTAAAAAGCAAGGTTTTGAGGTGTTTGTCTCAGATTACGGAACCATAAAAGACAAATACAAAGAAGTTCTGACACATTTTGAATTAGAATGGGAAGAAAATGGACATAGTGTCTCACGGCTACTAGATGCCGATCTGGTGATGAAAAGTCCTGGTATTCCAGATACCGCACCTATAGTACAACAGTTAGTAGGTAAAGGTATTGCTGTGATTTCTGAAATAGAGTTTGCTGCGCGTTATACAACGGCCCAGCTTATAGGTATCACCGGTAGCAATGGAAAGACCACCACCACTATGCTTGCGGGCTATATACTTGATCAGGCAGGGATACGTCCTGGAGTTGCTGGAAATATAGGAGAGAGTTTTGCCAAAATGGTCGCAACACAGCCTAGAGAGACCTATGTATTAGAGATCAGTAGTTTTCAGCTTGACGGTATTGTTGATTTTAGACCGCATATCGCAGTAATTACCAATATCACGCCCGATCATCTGGATCGTTATGATCAGAATTTTGAAAAATATATTGCTTCAAAATTTAGCATAGCCAAGAACCAGACCGATCAAGACTATCTCATATACGATGCTGATGATCCTGTGATTGTCTCCTGGTTAGAGCAGCATCCCGTTCGATCAAAACTAATGCCTTTTTCGCTTAAGCGAAAACTTGAAAAAGGCGCATATATAGAAAACAACGAATTAATAGTACAAATAGATAACGATCCATTTCACATGACAACAAAGGACTTAGCATTGCAAGGACAGCACAACACCAAAAATGCGATGGCGGCAACCACCATTGCCAAATTATTAAACATTCGCAAGGCTACTATTAGAGAAAGTCTTGAAGGGTTTCAAGGGGTCGAACATCGATTGGAGCAAGTGCTCAAGATCAATAATGTACAGTACATCAATGATAGTAAAGCGACCAACGTCAACGCTACATTTTATGCGTTAGATAGCATGAGTGCACCTACTGTATGGATTGTGGGTGGGGTTGACAAGGGAAATGATTACAGAGATCTATACCCTTTGGTTAACGAAAAGGTGAAAGCTATTATTTGTCTTGGAGTCGATAACCATAAGTTGATGGATCACTTTGCAAAAATGGTTGACGTTATCGTAGAAACGCCATCGATGTCTGAGGCAGTCAAAATTGCCTACAAAGTAGCCGAGCGTGGAGACGCTGTACTATTATCTCCAGCCTGTGCGAGTTTTGATCTGTTTGAGAATTATGAAGATCGCGGTAGACAGTTTAAACAAGCCGTTCGCGATTTGTAAAACGGAAATCATTTATAAGAAATACTTAAACAATGAAAGCAAAGAAAATATTTCAAGGATTACAAGGTGACAAAGCCATTTGGGCTATTGTTGCCTTGCTTGCTTTGTTTTCTTTTTTGCCTGTTTACAGCGCAGCGAGTAATCTTGCCTACATCAATGGCGATGGCAATACTTTTAGATTTCTGATCAAACATGTGATGCATATCGTTTTAGGGTTTGGTATCATGTATGCCATCCATAAAGTGCCACATCACTATTTCAAGGGCTTATCGGTCATATTTATACCCATAGTCATACTATTGCTTATCATAACCCTAGCTCAGGGTACCACCATGGCTGGTGCCAATGCAGCGCGTTGGATTAAGATTCCAATAATTGGAGTGGGCTTCCAGACGTCTGCATTGGCCAGTGTTGTATTGATGGTGTATGTAGCGAGATATCTAGCCCGAATACGCGACAAGCAAGTCACTTTTAAAGAAACATTGGTCCCGTTGTGGTTACCTGTAGGGATTATTTTGGCATTAATTTTACCCGCAAACTTTTCGACCACAGCGATCATTTTTACTATGGTGATAGCTCTTGTGTTTTTAGGGGGGTACCCGTTGAAATACATTGGTTTGATCTTGTTGACAGGTCTTGTTGCCCTAACCTTGTTTATTCTGGTAGCCAAAGCCTTTCCTGACGCTTTTAGTAATCGCGTCGATACCTGGACCAATCGAATAGAAAACTTTTTTAATGATGAAGTAGATGAAGACGCCAACTATCAAAGCGAACGTGCCAAAAGCGCCATTGCTATGGGGGGTGTTTTTGGTCAGGGTCCTGCCAAGGGCGTTCATAGAAACTTGCTACCACAGGCATCGAGTGATTATATCTATCCGCTCATCGTAGAAGAATACGGGATGATAGGGGGACTGTTTTTGGTGTCTATGTATTTGTTACTGCTTTTTAGGCTTACTGTAATTGCCCATAAAGCCGAAACCATATTTGCCAAACTCTTAGTCATTGGGGTAGGTATGCCCATTGTTTTTCAGGCCTTTATCAATATGGGAGTGGCTGTTGGGGTCTTCCCGGTCACAGGACAAACACTGCCATTGATAAGTAGCGGAGGTACTTCGATCTGGATGACCTGTCTGGCTTTGGGAATTGTCTTGAGTGTAAGTGCCAAGCGAACCCTTGCCAAACCAAAATTAGAAAACGAATTAAATCCTTTAGATATATTAAGTGAGACCTTATAGAGTCATATTGAGTGGAGGAGGAACCGGAGGTCACATTTATCCGGCTATTGCTATTGCCAAAGAAATCAAGCGACGGTATCCCGATACCGAATTTTTATTTGTTGGAGCTCAAGATCGCATGGAAATGGAAAAGGTGCCTCAGGCTGGTTTTGACATTGAGGGCCTTTGGATTTCTGGAATTCAGCGAAAACTCACACTAGAAAATAGCAAATTTCCTTTTAAGCTAGCAAGTAGTTTGGTCAAATCGGCCAGAATATTAAAGCGTTTTAGGCCAGATGTAGTTATAGGCACAGGGGGGTTTGCTAGTGGGCCATTACTTAGAAGAGCCACCGGGAAAGGTGTGCCTGCACTTATTCAAGAACAGAATTCGTATGCGGGTATTACCAACAAATGGTTGAGTAAGAAAGTACAAAAGATCTGTGTGGCTTATGATGGGATGGAGCGTTTTTTTCCTGCCTCAAAAATCATAAAGACAGGTAATCCTGTACGCGCCGATTTACTCAACTTAGAAGGTAAGCGAGCAGATGCAGGGGTCAAATATCACTTATCACCCAATGCCAAGGTTGTCTTAATAATTGGGGGGAGTCTGGGCGCGAGGGCCATAAATGAGCTCGTCGCTCAACAGCTTAGCTTTTTTAAAGAAACTGGGGTGCAATTACTCTGGCAAACTGGAAAATTATATTACGATACTTATAAGCATTTAGAGAGCGATGTGGTTAAAATTATGCCTTTTATAGACACTATGGATCTGGCGTATGCTGCTAGCGATATTATTATTTCTAGAGCGGGTGCCAGTTCTGTCTCTGAGTTGTGTATTGTGGGTAAGGCTACGATTTTTATTCCTTCGCCTAATGTTGCCGAAGATCATCAAACCAAAAATGCCATGGCAGTATCGGATAAAGGCGCAGCCATACTCTTAAAAGAAGACCGTCTACAAGTACAATTTCAACCCGCCTTCAAAACGTTGGTTGACGATAGCGAATACCGCATGAAATTAGGCGTTGCTATAAAAGAACTGGCGCTGCCTGATGCCACTAAGGATATTGTAGATCAGGTCGAAATTTTATTAGGAATAACTAAAACCAATCAAGCATAATTGAAAACAGCCTTTGCACATATTGACGCAGTATATTTTATAGGCATAGGTGGCATAGGGATGAGTGCGCTCGCTTCCTATTTTAACAGCCATGGGTATACTGTTGGAGGCTATGATAAAACACCTTCTGTTATTACAAGGCAACTCGAGACACAAGGGGTGACGATACACTATCAGGATTTAGGGAGTGCTATCCCGTCTCCTTTTGACAACAAAGAGGTTACCCTCGTGGTATACACCCCTGCTATACCCAAAGATTTTAAGGAAATGTTACACTTTCGCGAAAGCGGATACCCAATTAAAAAACGCGCCGAAGTCCTAGGGGTAATTGCGAACAGCGCTACCTGTCTCGCTGTGGCTGGTACGCGTGGCAAAACCACGACTGCTAGTATATTGGGCCATTTGCTGGCTGCAACTGGAGCCCCTGTCACTGCTTTTGTGGGTGGGGTAACCAATAATTACGGGGGTAACCTTATACAGCAAGGCGATGAGGTTATTGTGGTAGAGGCCGATGAATTTGATCGTTCCTTTTTGCAATTGCGTCCAGATATGCTGTGTGTGACCTCTATGGATGCCGATCATCTCGATATTTATGAGGATGCCCAAGCTTTAGAAGATACCTTTAAGGAGTTTGCGGCCTTAACCGACCCCTTAAATAGATTTATTGCCAAAGGACTACCTATCAAGGGGAACACTGTGGGTATAGAAAACGACGCCGATTATTGCGCAAAAAATATTACGATCAATGACGGATGTTACCTCTTTGATCTTGAGTACCCCAAAGGGGTTATAAAGAATTTACATTTTAACCTACCTGGCTGGCATAATTTGACTAATGCAGTAACGGCTTTGGGTATGGCACTGGCTTACGGCTCCCCAACCGACCAGCTACCCAAAGCCTTAGCTTCATATACTGGTGTAAATAGACGCTTTAGCTACAGGGTCAAATCTGATGATCTTATTGTCATAGACGATTATGCACATCACCCTACCGAAATTGATGCGGTATTTCAAAGTGTGTCCCAGATGTACCCTAAAGAGAAGGTGTTGGCTATTTTTCAGCCACATTTGTATTCAAGAACCAGAGATTTTATGGGCGCTTTCGCGAAAGCGCTATCCAACTTTGACGAAGTAGCCTTATTGGAAATATACCCTGCACGCGAGTTGCCCATCGATGGCGTTAGTAGTGCCGTCTTATTAGAACAGATCACAGCGCCAAAGAAAAGCCTGGTTGATAAGGGGCAACTTGTAGCGAAAGTACAGCAGGCCACCCAAAAAATAATAGTTTTTATGGGGGCTGGTGATATAGGTGTAGAAGTAATAAAAGTAACCGAAACTTTGCAAAATGCAGATTAGATCAATACATATAAAACTAATTGGATTGATAGCTATCACTGTCTTTTTGTACGCCTTTTCGAGCAAGCGGAATGCGCGTCGACAGGTCGAAAAAGTTGTCATCGCATTTACCGATGAAGGCAGTCCTTTTATGACGCGTAAAACCGTTAATAAATTGTTGATACAAAGTAATGATAGTGTTACGGGGAAGGTCAAAGAAAATTTAGCTTTGAATAAAATGGAAGCTAGCGTCAAGGAGCATCCAATTGTCAAAAACGCAGATGTTTACGTGACCATGTCGGGTGAAGTAGGAGTAACCGTTGAGCAGCGAAAGCCCATCGCTCGCCTAAATGGGGAAACCTCTTTTTATATGGACGAGACAGGAACCAAAATGCCCTTGTCTACTAATTTTTCGGCGCATGTACCTTTAGTAAACGGTGTTTCTAAAGCACAATGGCCAGAAGTATATCGTCTAGCAGGTTTTATCCAAAAGGATGCGTTTTTAAAAAAACACATAACTGGAATCACCCGAGACAACAATGGATATTATAGGCTGGATGCTCGTAAACTGGATTACAAACTTGTCTTAGGCAAGGTAAAAGGGTTGTCTGAAAAATTTAATAATTACAAGGCTTTCTATCAAAAAGCAGCCAAGGATAAGACGCTTGATCACTATAAAACTGTCAATTTGATGTTTGAAAATCAGGTGGTTTGCGAAAAAAAATAATGGGGTAATGAATGGTGAAAGCACGCTCTGGAACAAATGGGTGGCTGGAACGTTCAAAATAGAAACGTATGGAACAAGATAATATCGCAGTAGGACTTGACATAGGAACCACGAAGATCGTGGCTATGATAGGGCGATACAATGAGTACAACAAGGTGGAGATCTTAGGTATTGGTAAATCCAAAAGTCTAGGAGTACACCGAGGCGTGGTCAATAATATTACCCAAACCATACAATCGGTACAACAAGCGGTTCAGGAAGCAGAGAGTGTTTCTGGAATAAAAATTAATGATGTGGTGGTTGGTATTGCAGGACAGCACATAAGAAGTTTGCAACATAGCGATTATATCACTAGAGCCAATTCTGAAGAGGTCATTGACGCTCAGGATATCGATAGTCTATGTAATCAAGTACACAAGTTGGTCATGCTACCCGGAGAAGAGATTATACACGTCTTGCCTCAAGAATTTAAAGTAGATGGACAAAGTGAAATAAAAGAGCCTATAGGAATGTACGGAGGGCGCGTCGAGGCTAATTTTCACGTCGTTGTAGGGCAGGTGGCCTCGATACGTAATATTGGGCGATGTGTCAAAAGTGCGGGTCTTAATTTGGATCGAATTACTTTAGAACCCTTGGCGTCGGCCAATGCGGTATTGTCGCAAGAAGAAAAAGAAGCTGGAGTTGCTTTAATTGATATAGGGGGTGGTACTACAGATCTTGCCATTTTTAAGGACGGTATTATCAGACACACAGCCGTGATTCCTTTTGGAGGAAATGTTATAACCGAAGACATTAAAGAAGGGTGTTCGATCATCGAAAAGCAAGCCGAGTTGCTAAAGATTAAGTTTGGTTCGGCCTGGCCGGGTGAAAATAAAGACAACGAAATTGTTTCCATTCCTGGTCTAAGAGGGCGGGAACCAAAAGAAATAACACTTAAGAATTTGTCTAAGATTATACATGCTCGTGTAGTGGAGATTGTAGAACAGGTGTATTTAGAGATTAAAAACTACGGTCATGAAGAACAAAAAAAGAAGCTCATTGCTGGCATTGTTCTTACAGGAGGAGGATCTCAACTAAAACATTTAAAACAATTGGTCGAGTATATAACCGGAATGGATACCCGTATTGGATATCCCAATGAACATTTGGCGGGTGACTCTGATGCAGAAACGACTAGCCCGCTTTACGCAACAGCCGTTGGTTTGGTGATGAACAGTCTTGAACAGAGCAGTTTTAATCGTGAAGAAAAACAAATAGACACCCAAACCGTCGAGGAGACAACCGAAATCGATGCGGCAGAGGGCAATAGCAGTCAACAAGAGCGCAATACAGCGCCCGAAAAGAAAAGTATTTTTGATCGTTGGGCTGAGAAATTCAAAGATTTTTTGGACAACGCAGAATAAGAATAAGAAATCAATCAAAATGAAGCTGCAATGACATTGTAGTTAGTGAATAAGGGGTAAAACACAATCATATGAGTACAACACAATTTGACGATATCACATTTGATCTACCAAAGAACCAGAGTAACGTTATTAAGGTTATTGGTGTAGGTGGCGGTGGTAGCAATGCAATAAATCACATGTTCCATCAAGGAATAAAAGGGGTAGATTTTGTGATTTGCAATACAGATGCCCAAGCGCTAGAAAATAGTACCGTACCCAACAAAATTCAACTTGGGGTTGGGCTTACAGAAGGGCTAGGAGCTGGTGCCAATCCCGATGTGGGAGAGAAGGCAGCTGTCGAAAGCGAGATGGATATCAAAAAGATGTTGGATACCAATACCAAAATGATTTTTATCACAGCTGGTATGGGTGGAGGAACCGGCACAGGAGCGGCTCCTGTTATAGCTAAAATGGCCAGAGAAATGGACATCTTAGTGGTGGGCATCGTGACCATTCCTTTTCAATTTGAGGGAAAAATGCGTAACGAACAGGCGCAAAAAGGAGTAGATCGTTTGAGAGCCCATGTAGACTCGCTAATTGTCATCAACAATAACAAGCTAAGAGAGGTTTACGGTAATTTAGGCTTTAAAGCTGGTTTTAGTAAAGCTGATGAGGTATTGGCCACTGCTTCTCGAGGTATAGCCGAAGTAATTACCCATCACTACACTCAGAATATTGACTTGCGTGATGCCAAAACCGTACTGAGTAATTCTGGTACGGCTATTATGGGTAGTGCAACAGCCAGTGGTACTAATCGAGCTCATGAAGCGATAAGTAAGGCACTAGATTCACCTTTATTAAACGATAATAAAATTACAGGGGCAAAAAATGTATTGCTATTAATCGTATCTGGTGGTGACGAAATCACTATTGATGAGATTGGAGAGATCAATGACCACATTCAGGGAGAAGCTGGCAATAGTGCAAACATCATCATGGGTGTGGGAGAAGATGAGTCTTTAGGAGATGCAGTTTCTGTTACAATTATCGCTACAGGGTTTAATGTCGAGCAACAAGACGACATTGTCAATGTAGAAAGCAAAAAGATAATTCACACTTTAGAAGAAGAGCAGAAGGCCGAGCACGATCTGATGCCAGAAGCGGCAACAGAAATTCCTCCAGTAGCCCCTATAGTACAAGAGGAGCCTCCCAAGAAAATTGTACATACCTTAGATTTGGACGAGGATACACCAGAGTTATTTCCTTCAAAAATCAAGCCTCAGTCTTCGAGTTCTAGTGGGACACCAGAAAGCGATCAACATACAGCGCAACAGCTAGAAATGGATATCATACCAACAACTGATGTGATCAAAAACATGGAGGTTGTTTATGATGAAATACTACTGGAGGACGCTTCCGAGTTTGAAATAATAGACACCACCGCACCGGTTAACCAAGAGACGCAACATGAAGTTTCTGATAGCTCAACTTCTGAGGCGTCTAATATGTTATCTTTTGATATGCCATTACAATCTTCTGAGCGCTCAGAAAATACTGAGGATAAGCAAGATAATGTGGTTGTCGAATCTGATAAGGCACCCGTTTTATTTGATCTAGACGAAGATTTAGAAAAAATTGAAGTTAAGGAACCAATAGAAATCATTCCTGTTACTTCTATTTCCAAAGAGGGTGAAACGCGCTATAGTCTTGAAGATTATATGGAATTAGAAGACAATCTTACTACGGCCAAGCAGGACGCAGATAATGATGATGACCTTGGAGAAGAAACTATTGTTTTTGAAACGAAAACAGTGGCGCCTCAGGCCGATGAGGATATCGATGATGAAGAAGTAGACCCTATGAATAGCCCTATCTCAAAACTATTGGTAGATCGAGCTGCAGAGCGCAAAAGAAAGATGAAAGAGTTTAACTACAAATTTCATCACAATCAATCTCGTATAGAAGATATAGAAAAACAGCCTGCGTATAAAAGGATGGGTATTGACTTGGAAGAAACCCCAGATAAGGATGGGAACTTATCTAGAACAACATTATCTACAGATGATAACGACGACATACAATTAAGAAGTAACAATTCTTTTTTGCATGATAATGTAGATTAAAGATCCCCTTAATCAATTGCCAGAAACCCGATCGTTATCCCCCAACTTTCGGGTTTCTTTTTTATCTTCGCTGTTCAGATTTTAAACACCATCTCAAGAAGCAAATTATGAGTTTATCAACCAAGGTTATGGCTGCGATGAAAGAAGCTATGAAAGCCAAAGATCAAAATGCGCTTACCTCATTAAGGGCTGTGAAGTCTGCAATATTATTGGCTCAGACCGAAACAGGTTCTAAGCAAGAGTTGACCGAGGCTCAGGAATTACATATCTTACAAAAACAGGTAAAACAACGCAAAGACAGCGCAGCGATTTTTACAGAGCAAGGGCGCAGTGATCTCGCCGAGCCTGAACTCGCCCAAGCCGAAGTTATCGCACAGTTTTTGCCTGCACAAATGAGTGAAGATGAGATTGCTGAGGTGGTAGATGAGGTGATTTCAAATACGGGTGCACAAGGAATGAAGGATATGGGTAAGGTAATGGGAGTAGTAAACGGAAAACTCGCAGGCAGAGCCGATGGCAAAACCATTTCGGGAATTGTAAAAGCAAGATTAATGCAATAAATATTGCAACAGCAATACACCATATTACAAAGGTGTTATAGTGGCTGGCTCCGTGGCGCAACTGGATAGCGCATCAGATTTCGGCTCTGAGGGTTGGGGGTTCGAATCCCTTCGGGGTCACTAATAAATAGAAAAGCAGTAAAAAAAACTGAGCTTGCTCAATGTTTTTTTACTGCTTTTCTATTTTCAAGACGGAGTCTTGAGGGATCACCAAGCGCAGCGCAGGTAATCCTTTAGTGAATAGTGCAGAGCTTGCTCAATGTTTTTTTACTGCTTTTCTATTTGCCTAAATGTGTTTTTTGAATCTCGTATGCCAACGCTATCGATAATTTTCTGGCGCCTTTATAATTTAAATGTCTGTTGTCAGAGAAGTCGGTATCCCTAAGTTGCCTCGGAGCAGGATAATTGAAATCTATAAATCTATGCGCTAAGGAGGTGTACAAGTGCGTAAAATAATCATGTGCAATGTCATCTGGGTATTGGTGAAGACGACTTGGTGGGTAGGGACTGCGTACGGCCATTAATTTGATATTATTCTCTTGACAGATATCATGTATTTTTTTGACATAATTTTGTGCCCTTTTTTGACTTGTTGATTGCGGAAGAGCAACGCTTAAGGGACCAAAACTAGCAATTGCTATAGAATCTACTTGGGTTTTGTCATAATAGAAGCCCCTAATGCGCTGGTAGGATGACACAGATTGCTCCTTATTAAGGCTGTTTTTTAAATCATTCTTAAAGTAGCTTTTGTATTTGAGAATAGGTGTGCTGTAATTTAGAAGCCCAGTGGCGCCAAAACCGTTTACCACCATATCCATACGGCCTCCAAAAGACATTTGTTCGGCATTGGCTAATACCTGGAAATAATCAGGCTCATCTTTAAATGAGGGGAGAAAGTGATCGAGTACAATTATTTTAGGTTGTTGGTACTTGATCAGCTCTTTGATTATATAATAGGTTTCGACTATATTTTGTGATCCACTACAAAGATTGTAAGCATTTAAACCGGTGATACTATCTATAATAGCCGGATTATAGCCGCTATCGCCACGGCTTGAGCCTAGGATGATAATATCAAACGCTGCGTGGCTATCTTTTATGTCATTCCATTTATTCTGGACATCTAAGGTTTTGTTGGCAACGGCTTCTCTTTTAGGTATTTCGTAGATCCAGACACTAGCGTATGACAATACGTAAAGCGTAAGTAGGAAAAAAAACAATTTGTATAAGTAACGCTTCATAACTATTAGAATTGAAAATAGATAAAGGGTTGGTC
>PAUP01000087.1 GCA_002712765.1 Cytophagaceae bacterium
ATTTTGGCCAAAGCGATACGGCCTTGTTTGCGAGTAACTCCAAAAAGGAAAAACTCAACAGGCTCATAGATTATATCGATTATGAATATGTAGACACTGTCGATACCGATAGTATTGTAGATGTAACGGTTAATGGTATTTTGGATAATCTCGATCCGCACAGTGTGTACATTCCTCCTAGTGAGCTTGCAGAAATAGAAGAGAATATGAAAGGAGATTTTGTGGGTATTGGCATTAGTTTTTACCCATATAAAGATTCTATAGCTGTGATCAGGGCTATCCCTGGTGGTCCTAGTCATAAGGTTGGTATACGGGGCGGAGATAGAATTGTTTATGCCAATGATATACCCCTTTTTGGCAACGCCTTATCTGATGATAGCTTGTCTAATATCCTAAAAGGGAAAATGGGTAGCCAGGTCGAACTAAAAATCAAACGCGAGGGAGCCTCAGAATTGCTCAGTTATAATGTGCGACGTGGGCGAGTACCGCTGCGCAGTGTAGTTGCATCCTACATGGTAAACGACGATCTTGGATACATCAAGATAAACCGCTTTGCAGAGTCTACGCATAACGAATTTAAAACTGCGCTGTTGCGGCTACTGGATCAAGGAGCCACCCAACTGGCTTTAGACTTAAGAGATAATCCTGGAGGTTATATCTCATCTGCCGAGAAGGTAGTGGACGAATTTTTATCTGAAGACAAACTCATCCTCTTTACCAAAAACAAACGCGGCAAGATCAATAGGTCTTATGCCAAAGATGATGGCATCTTTGAAGATGGAGAAATTTTTATAATGATCAACGAAAACTCGGCCTCGGCAAGCGAGATTGTTGCTGGAGCCCTTCAGGACAATGATAAAGGCCTTATTGTGGGCAGGAGATCATTTGGGAAAGGACTGGTGCAAAGAGAAATGGATCTTGGAGATGGCAGCGCGGTGCGCTTGACCATTGCTCGTTATTATACCCCTACAGGGCGATCTATCCAAAAACCCTATGAAAATGGAAATGAAGCCTATTTTCAGGATTATAAAAATAGATATGAAAATGGTGAGTTGCGCAGTGCCGACAATATTCAAGTGGCCGATTCGCTTAAATTTAAAACTCCTTTAGGGAAGGTGGTTTATGGCGGTGGCGGTATTATTCCTGATGTTTTTGTGCCCAAGAACACAGATTACGAAATAGAACATTTAAATTATGTCTTGAGACAAGGCTATATGGGCCGCTTTATTTTCGAATATCTCGAAAAAAACAGAAGCTATTACAATCAATTATCGGAGCAGGAATTTAAAAATGAGGTGGTTATCACAGACGAAATTGTTTTTGATTTTATATCTTTCGCCAAATTTAGAAGAATTAATCTGCGTGCCAACTCCTATTTGGATCAATACAAACGCTATTTAAAAGCGACGATGGCACAACAGCTATTTGGAGACAATGCTTTTGAGCGCATGATTAATCAAGAAGATAAAATGTTACAAAGAATAGTCGAAATAACGACGAACTAGTACCCATTAATGTTGATTATTGTATCCATATTTATTTTTATTATAGCCGTCATCTTTAGGCTTATGGACAATAGTGCAGGGCTCTTAATCTCAAATGGTATTTCTGTAAGTCCTTTTTATCTCCCTCCTGATGTGATCAAAGACGAAATGAATAAGATTCATGACCTTAGATTAAAGCGCAAGTTAAAACGAACGCTCATCTATCAAAAACTCCATAAGGTATTTACCGTATTGGCCGTAGTCATGCTCGTAGTGGGGATTGCTTACGAGTTTTACAGCCCTACCTTGATTCACCTCTTCTAACCAAGACCTAACTAGGCTTAGGATTTTGCCTTTTCAGCAATGCGCTTACTCAATAATAAAATTAGCAATAATAAAGCGGCGCAGGCGCAGGCCACCACCCCAATCAATGCAATACTGCTATCTCCTTCAAAGGGATGAGAAAAATCGATTCTTGTCAAATTAAATATGGCCAATCCTAAAGCGAGGACAATACCGACATAAATGGCATATTTCATAAATCTTCTATTTGAAAAGTTCCTGAATATTAGTCGTAAATAGTTTTACGGCTATCGCTAGCAAAATTACACCAAAAACCTTTTGGATAACAGCAATTCCGTTCTTTCCTAGAAATTTCTCAATACGAGAAGAGGTCTTTAAGACAATATAGATCAAAATTATGTTGACTATAATGGCCACCAAAATGTTTTCAATTTGATATTCGGCGCGCAAGGCAACCAATGAGGTTAGACTACCAGGGCCTGCCAATAATGGAAAAGCCAGCGGAAATACCGATATGGTTTTGGCGCTAATCCCATCATCATCTTTAAATAGACTGACACCAAGAATCATTTCTAAGGCTAGGAAAAATAAAATAAACGAACCAGCCACCGCAAATTCACTAACCTCAACCCCAATAACGCTCAAGATCGACTCTCCTACAAATACAAATGCAATCATAATTCCTAAGGCTACTAAAGCCGCTTTGCCACTTTGAATGTGTCCAGCTTTTTTGCGCAGTTTGATCACAATAGGAATATTACCCATTATGTCTATTACTGCAAACAGAATCATAGATGCCGCGATAATTTCTTTGGCTATAAAGTTCATGGTTATCCTTTTTAAAAATCGCTGCAAAAGTACTCTAAATCTTTTGGTTAGACTTGTACATTATAGGTAAAGAAATAGTAAAATATTGGTTATGTAATGGTGCTTTGTTACCGCTAGGAGAAAGACAGTAAATTGTTAGTTTTGAAGTATATTTGTCCTATGTTTCAACTTAAGAATACCATTGTTTCAGAAGATATTATAGAAAAAGATTTTGTCTGTAATCTCAATGCGTGTAAAGGCGAGTGTTGTATTGCTGGAGAGGCAGGTGCGCCATTAGAAAATGAAGAAGTCGAGATTCTTGAATCGATTTACGATAAGGTTGCCCCATATTTGAGAGCAGAGGGTAAAGCCGCCATTGCCGCTCAAGGCACATCCATTAAAACCGCCAATGGTGACTTGGAGACTCCTTTGGTTAATGGGGCAGAGTGTGCCTATGTGACCTTTAATGACAAGGGTTTTGCCAGTTGTGGGATAGAAGATGCCTACAATGACGGGGCCGTATCTTTTAGAAAGCCGATATCCTGTCATCTCTACCCCATACGCGTTCAAGAATACAGTTCTTTTTCGGCGGTGAATTATCACCGCTGGCCTATTTGTGACGATGCCTGTACCTTGGGTAAAGAATTACAAGTTCCTGTCTATACCTTTACCAAAAATGCGCTAATCAGAAAATTTGGTGAAGCTTGGTATGAAGAACTTGAAAAAATCGCCAAGACATTGCGCTCATGAAAATCACCTCCAAATTACCCGAAATAGGCACGACTATATTTACACAAATGAGTCAGCTCGCCCATCGTCATAAGGCTTTGAATCTGGCTCAAGGTTTTCCTGGGTTTGAGACCGATCCAACATTACACCGACTGGTCACTACTGCCATGCAAGAGGGTTATAATCAATACGCTCCTATGCAAGGAGTGTTTGGCTTACGCCAAAAAATTGCCGAAAAAGCCAACCGGCTCTACCATAGCGATTATCATCCAGAAAATGAGGTGACTGTAACGGCTGGGGCGACCCAGGCTATTTTTAGTATCATAGCTGCCTTTGTCTCGCCAGGTGACCAGGTGATCGTATTAAAGCCAGCCTATGATTGTTATGAGCCTGCTGTTGAGGTACAGGGAGGCAAAGTGATTCCTATACAGTTAGAAGCGCCCAGCTACTCTGTAAACTGGCAGGCTGTAAAAGATGCTATAGGTCCGGCTACCAAGATGATGATTATCAATACTCCACATAATCCTACGGGTAGTGTTCTATCTGAAGAAGACATGCAGCAACTGGCCAAGTTGTTAAGAGGAACCAATATTATCTTGCTAAGTGATGAGGTCTATGAGCACATCATTTTTGATGGGCATTCTCATCAATCTGTTGCACGATTTCCTGAACTAAAAGAACGCAGCTTTATCACCGCATCTTTTGGTAAAACCTTTCACGTTACAGGATGGAAGATGGGCTATGTATTAGGTCCTAAGGATTTGATGAGCGAATTTCAAAAAGTGCATCAGTTTAATGTGTTTTGTGCCAATCACCCAATGCAACGCGCTTTTGCCACTTATTTAGAAACCCCAGAGCACTATCTCCAATTAGCCGATTTTTATCAGGCAAAACGAGATATCTTTCTCGATGCTATAAAAGATTCAAAATTTACGATGACGCCAGCTTCAGGAACTTATTTTCAACTTCTCAATTACAGTAATATAAGTAAAGAACACGATGTGCGTTATGCCCAATGGCTTACCCAAGAAAAAGGCTTGGCGGCTATCCCTACCTCTGTCTTTAATATCGATCAGAAAAATGACTACAACTTGCGTTTCTGTTTTGCCAAAGAGGATGACAGCCTATTACGCGCCGCCGAGATTCTCAATAGTATAGCCTAACTACTAGCTTTAACCCTATGACTTTTGAGACTTTAGTCGTTAAACGCTTTTTGTGATTGGGCCATAAAACGCCCAATTTGTGAGGGTTCTAGCCATCGGGTAACCACAACCATGCGGTGTTTTTTGTCTACTACAATAAAATTACCGCCAAACCCAGCAGCATAATAGACCGAGGTATCTACTCCTTCCCAATGCCGAGGCCCTTTGTTGTTAAGCCACCACATATACCCGTAATTGGGATTGGGATTAGAGGGTGTTGTGGCTTGAGTAATCCAAGTAGAAGAAAGCAAACGTTGACCATCCCAAACACCATCGTTGAGATAGAGCAACCCAAAGCGAGCCATATCCTGGGTATTGATAAAGATTCCGGCACCGCTATGTCCCCCTCCTGTAACCGATTTCATTTTTATCCCGTCAATAACAGTCCAAGCATCTTTATAACCAAACCATCGCCAGGTAGTAGAAGCGCCTATAGGATCCATTATATGTTTTTTTAACACCTGTGGTAGGGGTTGTCTCCAGGTGTGGGTAAGGGCATAGGCCAATACATTTACCCGCACATCGTTGTACTCCATGACACTGCCAGGCGTATTGGGCGTGGTATATTGCCAATCGTCTACATCGCCTTCTGAGGGTGGGCGATCTGCCCAGTCTTTACCGCCAAATAAACTGCCCTGCCAAGCGCTGTTTTGTTGTAATAAATGGTGCCATTGTATACTGCTATTATGCCTGCCGTCAAAGGTGCCGTCCCAAACGTAGCTTGAAGCACGATCTTTAAAGGAGGTGATCAATTTATGGTCTAAGGCAAGCCCAGCGGTAGTGGCCAAAAAACTTTTGGTGACCGAGAAGGTCATATCGACACGTTGGGTATCTCCCCATTGCGCTACTATTTTTCCATCCTTTAAAATCATTCCAGCTGGGCCACCTCTCTTTTTAGTAGGCCCTAGAATTTGATGGTAAGGCTCGCGTTTAAAACCTTCGAGTATCGCTACTCTTAAATCTTTAGAGCCGCTGTATTCATTTGCTTTCGCGAAAGCGATCACTTGTTGGATCACTTCTGGATTTAGATCGGCGTCCTTAGGATTGACCTGCTCCCATTGTACCCCACGGGCGGGAAAATACATGTCTTGGCTATGGCTTAGAGCAGAAAAAACGCTTAACAACAGTAGTAGATAATATTTCATGATCACGGTGTTGGTTATCGGTTAAAATTAGACAAAAACTGTCTTACATCTAACCTCTACGAACTACTTTTGGGCTGTTTAGGAAATACGCTATTCAATTTCGCGAAAGCGCTAGGAAAATTATCTTAGTTTTTTATAACTTAGTCGCAATGAAGGATGCACTATTTTCGGCCATACGAGCCAATGATATAGATACGGTCAATGAGATCCTCAAAGATCAGCCTGCGCTAGTTCATCAAACCGATCAACGTGGCTCTACGCCTTTGCTCCTTGCTACCTATTACGGTTTTAAAGAATTAACCGCAGTTTTATTGTCGCATAGTCCAGATGTCAATGCCAAAGATGGCAGTGGCAATACCCCGCTAATGGGCGTTTGCTTTAAGGGGTATCCAGAAATTGCCAAATTGCTTATCGCAAACAAGGCCGATGTGAATGCCGTTAATTTTAACAATGCCACAGCTCTAATATATGCCGCAACCTTTTCGCAAGCGGCAATTGCGCGTATACTTCTTGAACATGGGGCAGACAAAACCCACAAAGACGATCGTGGTAATACCGCTTATGATCATGCCAAAATGCAGGGGGCAAAAGAATTGATGGATCTACTGGAGTCCTAGTAATTTTGACCGCTTATCTGCAAAAACAATTGGCTATACGAATTGACTATATGTAAAGCCGTTGTAATTTGGGATCCAATGACCGCAGCCCGCCTGTTTTAATGCTTTCTCTTTGGCCTGGCCAACACCTACAAATTCAAGTCCTAGGTTTTGAGCGATATATAAGTCCCACAACCCATCTCCAAAAGAGATGATTCTTTCAAATTGTTCAATACCGTAGTGTTTTTTTGCCTGATTGATAGCTTGCTGAACAAAGCCCTCTCTGGTAATACTTGTTTTTGAAGTAGCTAGCACCGAGGGTTCATAGGGCAATTGAGCATCCTTCATTTTTATCGCTGTAGCCTTAGGAAACGCTCCTGTGCCAAAGGCAACTGGAAGCTGTTGCTCTTTAAGGTGATTGAGAAAGCTTTGGGCACCACTGATTTCATAGACTGGCGGGTGATTTTTCATTTCTTGAGCGAGCAAATCGTCTAACTGATCTCTAAGGGATAGACTAGCTTCTTTTCCAAAATGGCGCTTGTAATTATAGGCTAAGGCATAACTGTCTGTATGATGCTTATAATTGTCATAATCGGTATCTATATTAGAAATGCCCAATTGTTGCATCGCATTAGTAATGACCTGATGGTAAGTAGACACGCTCTGGGTCAAGGTGCCATCTATATCAAAGAGAAAGAGAATTGGAGTCATAGAAAGTGTTAGAACTAACATTATTGAATAGTGCAAAGGTACGAGGTCAAGATTAGATATGGCTGTATCATTTTTCGAGTTGCCCCGTATTGATTGTGATAGCATAACTTTGATAGACAATTTTTACCTTTATCGGATGAAGCAAGATTTACAGATTATATTGGTGCAGTATGACATCGCTTGGGAAGCCCCGATGACAAATAAAAAATACCTAGAGGCTATTCTCGGGCAGCTCCCTAAGGATACAGACCTGGTGGTCCTCCCTGAAATGTTTACTACGGGCTTTGCCATGACCCCAGCGGTACATGCCGAAACCATGAATGGCCCAACCATGCAGTGGTTACAACAGTGGTCTGCCCAATTAAACGCCGCTATCTGTGGCAGTATCATCATCAAAGAGGAAGAGGCCTATTACAATCGTTTTGTTTTTATGAGTCCGTCGGGTGAAGTTAGCTCATATGACAAGCGTCATTTGTTCAATATGGCGGGAGAAGGTGAGCAGTACACCCCGGGGTCTGATAAAAAAATTATCGAGTATCAAGGCTGGAAGATATTGCCACAAATCTGTTACGATTTGCGCTTTCCTGTCTTTTCGCGCAATACCCAAAATTATGACCTAATGATCTATGTGGCCAATTGGCCTAAGACTAGAGTGGCGGCCTGGGATACCCTCTTGCAAGCCCGAGCCATCGAAAATATGTCTTATGCCATTGGGGTAAATAGGATAGGTCGTGATGCTAACGAACTAGACTATGTGGGCCATAGTGCGGCCTATAACCTCTTGGGAGAAAAGGTAAGCGAAGCGCTTGCAGCAACTACAACACCCATAGCCAACGTGCAATTATATCAGGCAAGCCTATCCAAAGAATTGATCTCGGTTACGAGATCAAAACTACCCTTTCTTCAAGATCGCGATGATTTTAGTCTAACCGATCTTTGAGTTCAAAAAGCAATTTGGGTAACCATCCCGCATTGAGTTCTATGGCTTCGGGATAGTAAATAACGCGTTCTGGTTGCCGTTGTAGTAAAAAGTTACCCGCATCGTAACGACGGTTTTTATTGGCATCTTCGATAAGACGTATATAATAGGTGCTTGGTCGTAAGGTATTAAAAACAATCGGGCCCTCTTCTTCTACATAGATAGACTCCTTAACCTCACCTTTTTCATTTACCAACTCGACCAGATAGGGATAAGCGTTGGCGTTGTTTAGCCTAAGCTCAATATCTCCGTAATCTGCAAACTCCTTTGTCTTTGTCGTATAGGTTAGGGTGTCATTTACATTACCAAAAAAATCGGTTACGGCCTCGGGTAGGAGAGTCATTTCGTATTTGGTATTTTCGGCAGTGTCAAATTGCAGTGATAATTCACCCGCTCTCTGGTTATTTTCTATGGCAAAAGGTACTGAAAGTGAATCGGCAATGATATCAATTTTTGACGTATCAATAGCCACTAAGGGAATATTGCTCCCAATTTTAAAAGCCTCGTCGAGCACTAGAAAAGTTCCTGTTAACGACTTAAACCTCAAACTGTCCTTTTTGAGATTTCTCAACTTGGCAACAACAGTATCCTTATAGTTGGGTGCGCTTAAAGCGAAAACTAACGAGTCTGCAGCTATGGCTGGTTTGTAAAGAAAACTCAGGGTATCCTCTTTGGGTTGGGTAAGTAATGTTTCTAACTCCTGCTTTACTTCTGAGAGTAAATTTATCTCCAAACTATCGCTGCTGCCTTGTACCCCAAAATTTATACGGCCCTCATTAACGTGTTTAGGACGACTCACATTTACAGCTACTTGTTCTGAAAATAGTTTTAAGGTGTAGGTAGTGTCTTTGGGTACAGTGATAAAGGATTCATAAAATCCGATTTTATCGCGTTTGGGCTGAAAGGTGAAATTGCCATCTTCATCTTTGATCGCCACCAGTTTATAGCGACCTTCTTTAATATTGCTAATTTCGAAACTGGTTAAACTATCGAGGGTATTGGTCACATAACGGGGGGATTCTTTATAAACAATAGAGTCAGTATAGCTGCTATCGGCCTCATAAAGCACAACCGATACAAAAGAATCTGGAGTTCTTTCTAGAGCATCGACCAATTGTCCCTTCACCGTAAGACTATCGATATAATCTCCCGTAGACATAATATATTTGAAATAGGCATAGGGATTCTCTTCGTTGTTATCGACGATGCTTTGACCAAAATTAAAGACATAGGTCGTATTGGGTTGGAGGGTATCCTTGATGTCAATGCTCAAATACTTTGAGGCCCCACTTTGAGGAGAAATTAACGTATTAGACAAGGGAGGCGAAACGATGAGTTGCTTTTGGTAGTCTTTGAGTTTGATATACTCGTCAAAATAGATCCGTATTTCATCTTCCTCAAAATTGGTCGTAAAATTAGGAGGTGTGGCCTTGACAAATACAGGCGGTATAGAATCAACAGGACCGCCTTTGGGAGACCCGCGCTTGGCACAATTTACCAAGAGTAACGCTAAGATGCAAAAAGAGGCAGCATACCTAATACATACCTTTACTGTCGAAGTCTTCAAATGCATTAATTTTCTAGCCACAAAGAAACAATTATTTTAAAGGAAACGAAAGCCTTAGGTAGCTATTGCCATCGTAGCGATACTTAACTCAACATTGGGAATTTTTAGCAGTTCTAGCCCGCAAGCTTCTAAGGTAGCCCCTGTAGTCAAAATATCATCTACTAACAGTATATGCTTACCTGAGAGGTTTGTGTCTGGCCTAATGTAAAAGGCTTCAAATACTTCGTCACTTCGAGTCATGCGCCCTTTAAAGACCTGTGTCTTGGTGTTTTTGGATTTTAACAACACATCATCCCTAAAGCTACACTCGAGATGAGAAGACAAGGCCTTTGCAAATCCTGTTACTTGATTGTACCCTCTGCTTCGTTTCTTTTTTGGATGTAGCGGTACCGGGATAACGACATCTATAGTGGTATATAGATGATCTTGAGCGAGCTCTTCGCCCAACCAATCTCCCAAAAACTCGCTAATGTTTTTTTGACCTTTGTATTTGAGACGGTGTAACAATTGTTGTACGGGGCCTTTTTTTTCGAAGTAAAATAAAGCTGTCCCCTGGGTGATGGGTAAACGCCCATAAAATACTTTTTGGACGGCTTTATCGTTATACCGATGAAATTGCGTTTCAGGCAATTGATGCCTGCAATTTGTGCAAATAATGTTTTCGCCACCACCAAGGGTATCTTGGCAGGCAGCGCATAGGGTAGGAAAGAACAGATTTTTTAGAGCACTAAGCATCCGTAATTTTTTTCTAAATTGCCACACTTTTAATGAGTAACAATCTTTATGAGTACTAAAAGTACCAACAATACCTTAAAATTCCTGACGATAGTTCTTACAATTCTTTTGCTAAGTCTTGGTCTCTATACTATTAAATTCTACAATGAGGTAAAGGATAACCAAGCACAACTACTGCAAGAAAAAGCGCTTATATTAGAAGAACTACAACAAGAAGTAGATCGTTACAACGTAGTACTGCGCGAGAATACGTCAATAACTTCCCGATTGGAGGAGGCCAAATCTGAAGTCTTACAATTGCGCGAGCAATTAAAAACCCAAGAAGCTACTCGTGATGTTGTTAAAGAATATCAATTAGAACTAGGTAAGCTTAGACGCGAAAGAGAAGTCATTTTTAAACAAAATGACAGTTTGATCCAAGAGACACAACGATTATCTCAACTGCAACAAGAAACTCAAGAACGGCTCGATAAGGCAACTCAAAAGCAAGATTCGATACAGGATCAAAATCGAGATCTAGCCTCAAAATTATCTCAGGGGGGTCAAGTCACTGCGAGACTATCTAGTGTTAGGGCTGTCATACAGCGCAATAATGGCAAATTTACGCCTACAGTAAGAGCCCGTCGTGCCGAGATGATACAGGTCAATTATATCGTTAACCAAAACATTTTGGCCAAGGCAGGAGAGCTTCCGTTTTATACCCAAGTCAAAGGGCCAGATGGTCGCATTATCGGGACGCCTAGAAGTGTTTCTTTTGACAACGGCAGCACTTTGTTGTATAACAATCGCGTCATTGTCCCTTATGACAAGACTGATTTTAAAGTAAATGACCTTATCTTGGGTAGCGGCTCCTTTGAGGAAGGTGTTTACGAAATTTTTGTTTATCAAGGTGCCCGCAATCTTATCAAGACCACGCTCGAGTTAAAATAACGGCTAGGGCATAGGTGCAAATTAATGCGGATTAGTATTTTTGTGGCTTGATATAAATAAATATGCGCTTTCGCGAAAGCGCAATTCACCATAATCTACTGTAATGAGCAATCAAGACGATCAATTCAAAAAAGTAATCTCTCACGCCAAAGAATACGGCTATATCTTTCAAAGTAGCGAGATTTATGACGGCCTAAGTGCTGTTTATGACTACGGTCAAAATGGGGTTGAGCTCAAAAAAAACATCAGAGAATACTGGTGGAAATCTATGGTGCAAATGCACGAGAATATAGTGGGAATTGATGCGGCTATTTTTATGCATCCTACTACTTGGAAGGCCTCTGGTCACGTAGATGCTTTTAGCGATCCTTTAATCGATAATAAAGACTCCAAAAAGCGATATCGCGCCGATGTGCTAGTAGAGGATTATGCCGAAAAGCTCAATCAAAAAGCTGAAAAGGAGATCGCAAAGGCTGCCAAGCGTTTTGGAGATAGTTTTGATCGAGAGACTTTTGTCACGACTAATGGTAGAGTGATGGGGTATCATCAAAAAGCCAAAGACGCTACAGCCCGCCTTGCCAAATCATTGGATGCCGATGATCTAGCCGATGTTAAAGCATTAATTGAAGAATTGGGTATTGTTTGTCCTGTATCGGGCTCTAAAAACTGGACAGAGGTGCGTCAATTTAATTTGATGTTTGGCACCAAATTAGGCGCCTCGGCCGAGACCGCTACAGATTTATACCTGCGACCAGAAACGGCACAGGGTATTTTTGTCAACTTTTTAAATGTGCAAAAAACCGGTAGGATGAAAATTCCTTTTGGAATTGCCCAGACGGGAAAAGCCTTTCGCAATGAGATTGTAGCGCGTCAGTTTATATTTAGAATGCGCGAGTTTGAGCAAATGGAAATGCAATTTTTTGTACGCCCGGGAGAAGAAATGAAGTGGTATCACCATTGGAAAGAGACACGTCTAAAATGGCATACTTCTTTAGGTTTGGGAGAAGAAAATTATCGTTTTCACGACCATGAGAAACTTGCTCATTATGCCAATGCCGCTGCCGATATTGAGTTTAACTTCCCATTTGGCTTTAAAGAACTAGAAGGCATTCACTCTAGAACAGATTTTGATTTAAAAGCCCACGAGGAGCATTCTGGAAAAAAATTACAGTTTTTTGACCCAGAACTCAATGAAAGTTATGTGCCTTATGTGGTAGAAACTTCTATAGGATTGGATCGTATGTTCTTGGCCGTATTGTCCAAATCGCTTCAAGAAGAGGCCTTAGACAATGGCACTTCTCGAGTTGTGCTTAAACTACCAGCGCTATTGGCTCCGGTTAAAGCAGCTATTTTCCCATTGGTTAAGAAAGACGGATTGCCAGAAATAGCCCGTGAAATCATCGATGAGCTCAAGTATGATTTTAATGTGCTTTATGACGAGAAGGACGCTGTAGGTAAGCGTTACAGAAGACAAGATGCTGCAGGTACGCCATTTTGTATCACAGTAGATCATCAAACCATAGAAGATAAAACGGTGACTGTGCGTCATCGTGATACCATGGAGCAACAAAGAGTAGCTATTGAAGAATTGGGAGAATTAATAGGTAAAGCTGTGAGCTTTAGGCATTGGATAAAATAAATCCATATTATGCATGCATTGTTAAAACGCCCGATTAGGGCGTTTTTTTATGGGTATTTAACGGTTTTTTAAGTATTTTTATCCGATTTTATATTCAATAACTATTAAAAAACTACAGTAATGATTAAAGTTACACAATTACTTGCGTTTGTAGCTCTGCTTTTGAGCTTTACAATAAGTGCGCAAGAAACCGAGGGCCAGTCAGAGCCTTTCATTATTCAAGAAGCTGTCGACTTTTATGTAACTGCTCCTATGCGTTCTTATCCTCAAGTTAACCTTTGGGAAGTTGAAGAAAAGACGGTTCCTAGAGGAGGCAGTGAGTCAAGACAACGCAAAGCGGCTGCCTATGAGAATATGGGAGAGAGTCCATCAAAATTAGACCCTCTTGCACAAGAAGCAGCTCCTACAAGAATAGGTAGACAACCCATCATTAACCAAGATGGTATCAACCTTAATGCAAACCCGCCAGATCCAAGTGCAGCTGTTGGACCTAATCACATCGTTCAAATGACTAATGGTCTTTGGTCTGTTTGGGATAAAGATGGAAATCAAGAACCAGGTTTTCCAAAAAACTTAAGTAACCCCTTAGGTGGTGGATCAGGAGATCCAATAGTAATGTATGATAGAGAAGCCGATCGCTGGTTTATCAGTCAGTTTAGAAATCCTACTAGTTCTGCTAGTGAATTTTTAATTGCTGTCTCTACTTCTCCAGATCCTGGAGGAACCTATAATGTATATGCATTTTCTCCTGGAATATCAAATGATTATCCACACTATAGTATCTACGGAAACAGCTATGCAGTAGCTGGTAATTTTGGAAACCAAGGACGCGTATTCTTATTTGATCGTGAAAAAATTCTTGACGGTGATAATACCGCAACTATGGTTGGATTCACTTTACCTGGATACACAAGACCTGCAAACCCTCAAGGAAATAACTTCTCAGCCATTATGCCTGTTCACTCTGAAGGTGCTGGTATTGCCGAAGGTGGTCTTCCATTTGTTTACTTTAAGGATGATGGTTGGAATGGAGTAACTGCAGATGAGTACTCGCTTTGGGAAATTGAAATGGATTGGGAGGATATCAATAATACTGAGCTTACTGGACCTGTATTCTTGCCGGCAGCTGCTTTTGACTCTCACGTGAGAGGACAAGGAGCTGGAGGAGCATTTTCTAATCTACAACAGCCAGGTACCAGTCAAAGAATTGATGCCATCGTTGGAGCGATCATGTATATGGCGCATCGTTATGATTTTGGAACCCATGAGTCTATGGTATTTAATTTTATGGTAGAAGTAGAAGATAACTCATTTATTTCTGGAATTCGCTGGGTAGAACTTAGACGTGAAGTAGGTGGAGATGTAGAAGATTGGGAAGTTTACCAAGAGGGTACCTTTGTAGATCCAACTGGAGACGAAAGCGTATTTATGGGTTGTATCGGTATGGACGTTGAAGGTAATATGGCCTTAGGTTATACCAAAACTGGTCCAACCACTTTCCCATCACTGTATTACACAGGACGTATGGCTAGTGATGATTTAGGGGTAATGACTGTAGCTGAAACTACGGTTATTGAAGGAACAACATCTGTAACTACCAACAACAGATATGGTGATTATGGTCAACTTACTCGTGATCCAGTTGATGACCTTACTTTTTGGTACACTTCAGAATATAGTGGGCAGCCAAGAAAAACGAGAATCGCCTCTTTCAAATTATCAAGTGCTTTATCTGTTGATGAATTACAAGCTACCGATGACGATTTCTTGATTACTACATTAGACAATCAGCTTTTTGATATCAATCTAGCCACAGAAAGCACAAGTGATATTTTAAGATTATCAGTGTTTAATATTGCTGGACAACGCGTAGTTTATAACCAAGTATCTAAAGATAATGGTGTATATAACTCACAAGTTGATATGAGTAATATGAGCGCTGGTGTTTATATTGTTACTATTGGTAACTCAAAAACTAAACTGAGTAAGAAGATTTTAGTAAAATAAGATCTAATAAATCATAAAAAAAAGCCGTCAAAGCTAGCTTTGACGGCTTTTTTATGTTTAAAATTTGATGTTACATAGGAGTTACAGTCTCTATTCTTATTGGATTTGCGGTTGTACATCTATTGGGCATCCTTAATCCGGTAAACGAAAATTTAATCTTCATACCGTCTTTTTGTAGGCTTTGATCTAAATTAACGGGGTCAAATGTTCTACCATCTTTTGTTTTTATGGTACAAGCACAATCTCCTTCTACTTCCGATAAAACAATAGTTCCTTCAATCATATTTTCATCTTCGGCGCTCGTTGTCGCACTACTTCCATCTTTGTTAGCTGTCATTTCTGAATTTTCAATTGGCTGAGCCGAAGAGGTAGCTTCGGTATTTTTACAAGAATTGTTTAGGCTTAGTAACAGGGCTGCTACACCTAACGTAATGATCTTATTTTTCATCTATATGGTTTTTAGGTTGTTATAAATATCGTTAAATGAATCTAGAAAAACGCGCGCAATTGAACATTTCCGGTGTGGATGGTGTTCGAATTTTCGCTTTTTCGACCAAAATAGGAAACATTGAGATCTAAAAACTTGGTAAGTCGTTTTTGCGCAATGACATTCCATGTAAAGTTGGTGCCGGGTTGTAACCCTTCTAACATTTGGTAGGCCACTGGGGTAAATGCGCTTCCGCGAAAGCGATTATCGATATACCTCAATTCTCCGGTAAGCGAGAGTTTTTCTGCATTGGTTAGTGCAAAGGCAATGCCAAGATTTTGTTGTTCGAGTGATTCGAGTTCTCCAATTTGATTGACCTTATCGGCATAGGTGTAAAAGGCAGAAATGCTAGATTGCTTCCCAAAGAGATAGGATAGCTTAGGGTTGATCGCATAATTATCAATTTTGAAATTTCTCGATGGGAAGTTTTCGGCTTCACTTTCTGTTTGGCCTAGACTTGATTTTATATTAAATAACCAGCTCTCTTTTACCTTGTGCAAAAAGACCAATTGATGACTATACAGCTCATTCTCTTGCAGTCCTGTAGATAGCAAATTCTTTGAGTTGGTATTGATATAGGTGTAGGAGGTGGTATAGCGCTGCTTGCCCCTGTGTAAAAACAGACTATTGCTAAAATTGATGATGGCCCCTATTTCGTTGTCATCGGTCTCAAAAGGATTGATATTAAAATCTTCCCCATCTCTTCTCGTCCTGCGATCTATGGTATAACTGGTTTGGTTATAAAAGAGCGACAGGAATTTTTTCAGACCTTTCTGACCAGACCATTGCTGGGGGTTAAAGGTAAGTTGTTGGCTTAGTTTGTTTTGATGTGTCTTTATAAATATCTGATTGGGTAGCAAGACTCTGATAAAGTCAGATTCGTCCTGAAATTGAGCGAGTTCAAACTCTTCCAGCTGTTGTATGCCATCGTTGTTATAATCATTCCAGGTATGGGTACCCTGGCCTTCGTCTACAGCTACATAGGTAAATTCCTGTTGGGGTTGGGTGCCACTATTGGTCTCAAATACCGTATTTAACCTAACTAAATCATTGGCAAAGCGTTGGTCGTACAACAGTCTAGAATTTAATGAATTTTCGGCTTCCTGATTATTGGAATAGGATAGGCTTCGATAATTGATAAAGGCCGATATATTGGTTTTTTGATTTTTAATAAGCTGAGATTTTAGAAAGTAGGTATTTGAGGTATTCACTTGGGTAATGCGATTGTTGCGCAAACTATCATTGATGCGATATCTGTAACCAGCTTCGACAAAAACATTGGTGCTGTCTCCCACTCCAACAAATGCTTCATACATTTCAAATCGTTGACTATCTGGGGTAAGTGAATCATTGGCCTTGATGACACGTTTGTTATCTTCTGTCAAAAACTTGGCACCCACCCATGCATTTTTTATACCATAAGCCATATTGCTGTAGAGTTTGGAAAAGGTAGAAACACTTGTAGTACTAGAGCTATTAAGAGTGCTGGCCAGTACTTGACCGTTTAACTGTCGGGTCGCTATGTTAGCATTTAAAGTGTGTCTTCGACCCGAGTAAAAGTCGTCAAAGTCTAAAAAGTCAAATTGATACTGAAAATCACCTAGAGCGCGATGTTGGTAGGTAACACCAGTAGTCACTAAGTTCTGGTTGCTGGGTAACACCCCTGAAGCGTTTGATAAACTGTTCTCCAAATTCCAATCTCGATTAAACTCCACATTGTAAAGCCCTTCTTGATTGACAAAATCTTTTTGTATATAATCCCAATTGGTAAAGGCGTTAAGTCTTTGGGTGCTGTCTTTTTGAAACACTTGATGTTGGCCTTCTAAATGGACGGCAAAAGCGTCATTATTACCATCGTCAAGATCAGAAAACAGATTGAGATCATTTTTGCTACCTGCTGCTTCAAAGGCAATGTTTGTTTTTTCAGAAGGCCTATAGTGCCCATTGACGACCCCCATTTGCAACAGCGTAGGTGCAAACAGTTGTACCACTGGGGCATAAGAACCTTGTGGTACCCCATTGACTGGAGGGACATACTCAAAAGTGCGCTGTAGAGTGTTGGTATTGCTAATCACATAATCGCCCTGATTTTCGCCTACTAGGCTAAAACGTACATTAAATAACTCTTCATCGGGATCTGTACTAAATTCAAATATGGATACCCCGTTTACAAGGACTTGACGGTAAAGCACTTTATTTTCTCCAAAGGTATCTGAAACGGCACTAGGGGCCACCATCAATTCTTTGTTATCACCAGCCGCGGCCAGTACAGCGACTTGCTCGCTACTTAGGTTTTGTTGTAAGGGTTGATTCTTTGCGTCAGATTCTGAATAAACGTGGGCGTTAAGCTCAAAGGAGGAATTCTCGGTTTTGCCAAAACCTTGACTTCTTAAACTTCCACCTCCATAGGCAATAAATCTCGTGTAGCGTCTTTCTGAGAATTGATACTCTACTTGGATACGCATTTCACTGGTGATGGGATAAGTCGCATTAAAACGAATTTCTCCAGCATTGTAATCGATAATATAATCTTCGGTTTCGCCTCGTTCGAGTTGTATCCCATTGACATATACACGCTCGCTTCCTGAGATCACCAATACAAATAACTCTCCATTAGGCCCAGTGAGTTTGTACGGGCCTTGGTTTCCTTCCTGGCCTACAAAATTACTTTGCGTAAAAACCCCTCTAACTAGCGCGCCCGTTGCAAAAACATTGCTTTGGCTTACGTCAGAAAGTGGTAGGTTGGCCTGAAGCGATAAGCCTTGAATTTTTTTGGTGAATTTGCCAAAGTAGGAATCGGCGTTTTGTAAATTTATATCTCCAGCTCTGATGTTCCAGCTATCGCTAAAAAGTTCAATAAATATTTGATCAAACTCATCGAGGTTTTGTGAATACCCACCTTCTTGATTAGGGATATTAGAATCTTGAAGCGAAGCCCGCAATGTTACTTTGTCATTTAATTTACCACTTACTTGCAAATCGAGTTCAGAATTCAAGACGCTATTTTGATTGTTCCCTATAGAAACGCCTCTGAGAATACTACCGCTTGTATTTAAGCCCTGGAAAGGAACATAGCCACCGGCATTGGCAGAGCGATTAACCTTGTAAATACGATCGAGTTGCCCCGTACTGTTAACAATGCGATCGCTATCGTAAAAAGAATATTTCTTGGTGAGAAAACTGGGAAAGGTTTGATAGGAAATCACAAGGGTATCTAGGCTTGCTTTAAGACTAGGATCAATTTTGAGCAACGCTTTGCCAAAATCAATACTATAACGGCTGCTATCTATAGCTTGATTGTTTAGCGATTGCAGGGTAAACGTTTCGGGAATAATGGCTGTACTATCTAGGATGATACTATCGCGTACGGCTACTTTTTTAAGCTGTATATCCTGTGCCGATATCACAGCAGTACAGAAAAAGAAAAAAAGTAAAAACCTTTGGCGCATCAAGTGTAAAACTCGCAGTTTGTCATTTTATTTTAACCTGACTAAGGTAGGTCTAATTATGTTAAAACTTTATAGCCTTTTTAACGACTTTGCTATAGCGAATTTATAAATTAGCGGCACAACCAGAATGCGCTACTATGAAAATCATCTCTTATAATGTAAATGGAATACGCGCTGCTATGCGTAAAGGTTTTATAGAGTGGCTACAGCAGGCAAACCCTGATGTACTTTGCATACAGGAAACCAAGGCCAACGAAGACCAGGTAGATACGGCGCTAATTGAAGCAGCAGGCTACCACCATTATTGGTTTAGTGCTCAGAAAAAGGGCTATAGCGGTGTGGCCATATTTACAAAAGAGCAGCCCAAGCACATAGAATATGGCACGGGTATCGAATCTATGGATTACGAGGGCCGTACGATCAGGGTCGATTTTGACAAGGTTTCGGTGATGAGTTTGTATTTGCCTTCAGGGACGAACAGTGCCAGACTCTCACATAAGTTTGAGTTTATGGATTTGTTTCAGTCTTACGTCGACGAGCTCAAAAAGGAAATTCCCAATTTGGTCATTTGTGGAGATTACAACATCTGTCATGAGGCTATAGATATTCACGATCCTGTGCGCAATAAAAAAGTGAGCGGTTTTTTACCTGAAGAGCGCGAGTGGATTGGCAACTTTATAGATAGTGGCTTTATCGATTCTTTTAGACATTTAAATAAAGACCCTCACCACTATACCTGGTGGAGCTATAGAGCCAATGCCAGAGCCAATAATAAAGGCTGGCGTATTGATTATAATATGGTAAGCGAGCCCTTACAAGAAAACATCCAAAGAGCCGTTATTTTATCGGACGCCATGCATAGCGATCATTGCCCGCATATGGTACAGTTGTCTTGGTCGTAAGCTTTATTCATCATAAAAAACAACCCCTGATATGTTGCGCAAATTTATCATACTTCTCCTTCCAATCCTTGTTTTAAATAGCTGTGTGTCGGCTAAGGTGTACAAAGATCTCGAATCAAAATATGCCAAGCTGCGATCCCAAAATCGAGATCTTTCTAGCGATTTATCAACGGCCCAGAAGGCACTTGAAGACTGTACCCAAGAGTACAATGAGACCAAAACGGCACTCGATCAAACCACGGCTCGTTATGCCGCCTTGGAACGTGATTACGCTTCTGCGAAAGCGAACTTAGACAATCTACAAGCCTCTTATGCTGCATTAGAAGCCAATAGTAGTGCCAGTATCGCCGAAAATGTCAAACAAAATAGAGCCTTACTTGCCCAATTAGAAGTCCAACAAAAGGCGCTTGATGAAAGTAAAGCCAAGTTAGATACAGAGCGCAAGCGTCTAGAACGCCTCCAACAAGACTTGGCCGAGAGATCGGCTAGGGTAGACGAGCTAGAGCGCGTCATTGCTGCCAAGGATGCCGCTATGCGTGCCTTAAAAGATGCGATTTCTAGTGCCTTAACAGATTTTGAAGGAAAAGGCCTAACCGTAGAGCAGCGCGATGGTAAGGTATATGTATCTCTAGAAAACAAACTATTATTTGCTTCGGGTAGTTGGAATGTTGGGGCCAATGGCCGCAGAGCTGTTGAACAATTAGGTGCAGTTCTTGCTAATAACCCTGAGATCGCTGTGCTTATAGAAGGTCATACCGATGATGTACCATATAGCGGGAGTGGGAATCTCTCAGGCAATTGGGATTTGTCTGCCAAGCGAGCTACTGCTATTGTCAAGATTTTGAGAGAAAATACAACCATAGATCCTAAAAATCTAACAGCAGCTGGCCGAGGTCAATACGCCCCAGTTGCTCCCAATGACAGTCCTGAAAACAAAGCAAAAAACAGACGTATAGAAGTTATTCTAACGCCTAAACTAGATGAGATTACTGCCCTATTGAAAGATGTAAATTAAACCTGTATATGAGATATTCCTATTTGCCTACTACCGATATAAAAGTTTCTAAGATCTGTCTAGGTTCTATGACCTGGGGGGAGCAAAACACCCCTAAAGAAGGTCACGAGCAGCTTGATTATGCCATAGATAGAGGTGTTAATTTTATCGATACAGCCGAAATGTATGCCGTCCCTGGCAAACCTGAAACTCAGGGAGCCACAGAGACCATCATTGGAGATTGGTTGGCATCCAGAAAAAACAGATCAGAGGTGGTATTGGCTTCTAAAGTCACTGGGCCAAGTCCAACTTTTGCGCATATTCGAGAAAACTTGGGGTTCTCCAAATCAGCTATTGATGATGCCTTACACAAAAGCTTAAAAAGATTACAAACTGATTACTTGGATCTCTATCAACTGCATTGGCCCGAAAGAAACACCAATTTTTTTGGACAGCGAGGGTATACGCATAAACCAGACGAGCAATGGGAGGACAATATCGCTGCCATACTCGATAGATTGGACGAGCATATCAAAGCAGGAAAAATACGGCATATCGGTTTGAGTAATGAATCTCCTTTTGGTGTTATGCGTTTTGTAGAAGAGGCAAGAAAAGGAAAACCTCGTATGCTTACCGTACAAAATCCGTATAACTTACTCAACCGTAAGGACGAAGTAGGACTAACCGAGGTGTTACATCGAGAAAATCTTGGCCATCTACCCTATTCTCCGCTTGGATTTGGGCAATTAACTGGAAAGTACTTGGATGGATATCCACCTAATGCTCGTGTGACCCTTTTTCCAAATTATAACCGCTATCACAGTGATAATGGGTTTAAAGCTACACGTGAGTACAAAGCCATTGCCGATGCACACGATATGAGTTTAACTCAGATGGCGCTTGCCTTTGTTAATGATCGTCCCTTTGTCACGGCCAACATTATTGGAGCTACGAGTCTAGAACAATTAAAAGAAAATATCGATAGTATTGACGTGAGATTGTCTCCAGAAATTTTAGACCAGATTGATCAGGTACACGCGCTTATCCCTAATCCTGCGCCTTAACCAAATAAGTGACGTACCAGGTCATGCACCTTGGCAATTTTAATAATTTGGATGTTGTATGGTCTCTCTGCGACTTTGCAATAGGTAGAAATTACAATACTTTCAAAGCCTAATTTTTCGGCTTCGAGTATACGCTGATCTACCCTGGTTACTGGTCGCACTTCTCCAGCAAGACCTACCTCGGCGGCAAAACACATGGTTTTGGCGATGGCGATATCTACATTAGAAGATAAAACAGCAGCCACCACTGCCAGGTCAATGGCGGGGTCATCTACAGAGATACCTCCAGTGACATTCAAAAAAACATCCTTTGCCCCTAGCTTAAAACCGGCTCGTTTTTCCAAGACTGTCAATAACATATTAAGGCGCTTCACATTATATCCTGTCGCCGATCGCTGAGGCGTGCCGTAAACGGCCGTACTCACCAATGCTTGTATTTCTATCATTAAGGGCCGCATTCCTTCTTGGGTAGCCGCTATGGCGGTACCACTTAATTCTTCGGCGTTTTTTGATATTAAAATTTCACTGGGGTTGGCCACTTCACGCAACCCACTGCCTTGCATTTCGTAAATCCCGAGCTCATTGGTGCTTCCAAAACGATTTTTATGCGCTCTTAAAATACGATACACATGATTGCGATCTCCTTCAAATTGTAAGACGGTATCTACCATGTGTTCTAAAATTTTGGGTCCGGCAATATTGCCATCTTTGGTAATATGCCCAATAAGAATCACTGGAGTTGCGGTTTCTTTAGCAAACCGAATTAACTCAGAGGTGGTTTCTCGTATTTGAGATATGCTACCTGCGGCGCTTTCGATATGGTCAGAATGTAGGGTTTGTATCGAATCAATGATCACAATATCGGGCTCCATGGTTTCGATATGTCTAAATATATTTTGAGTTTTTGTTTCGGTTAACACATAGCATTGATCGCTTTCTGGATTGATACGTTCTGCTCGCATTTTTATTTGCTGCTGGCTTTCTTCTCCAGAAACATAGAGGGTTTTATAAGGCAAGACCAACGAGATTTGAAGTAGTAAGGTGCTTTTTCCGATACCAGGTTCTCCACCCAATAGTGTTAGTGACCCCGGGACCAAGCCGCCGCCCAGCACCCTGTTTAATTCACCATTTTTGGTATTCATTCGCGCTTCGGTCACCGTCGATATATCAGCTATTTTGAGCGGTTTTGAAAGACGTGATTTGGCTTTTGAACTAGCGGGATTGGCTTGTTTCCATTCTTTTTTATCTGCTTTTTGCACAACTTCTTCAACTATGGTATTCCACTGTTTACACCCGTGGCATTGTCCTGCCCACTTAGCGTGTTGGGTGCCACAGTTTTGACAAAAAAAGGTCGTTTTTGTTTTGGCCATAATTGTAATTTCGCTTTAAGCGAAAATAAGCATTATACCCAATAATTGGCCCACCAGTAGTAAGTAAACCGCTATGATATCTCTTGATTGGCGCTACTGTGATAGCTTGAAACCATCTAAATATCGCGCTGCTCATAATCGTATAAATCAAGACACTAGCTACGGGCTAGCTCAAATATTTTGTATGTGAGCAGTAGTAAAAAGTAATCCGAATTAGCTACCTTTCACACATTAGATTTTGCTACCCCTGACACATAAGTTATACATAGCGTTGATGTTGTTTTTTGTCCAATTTTTAGGCGCTCAATCGGACAATATTTACCATGAAGTTTTTACCAAAAAAGACGGATTAGAAATTCAAGACGCCTTGGCAATAGCTATTGATGACGATGGCTTTGTTTGGTTAGGCGGTTCTGATCTAGATCAGAGAAATATCATAGAAAGCGATCAGGAATTATTTATTCAACGCTTTGACGGGCATAACTTTCACAAATTTGATTTGCCTATAGGGCGTTTTAAGTATACCGCGGTAGATCACTTTTATAAACGCAAAGACGGCAGCTTTTTTATCAGAGCCAAAACGGCGAGCAATACCGCAGAGCTATTAGTATTCGATCCCGTAACAACCCTATTTGAGCACCTTCCCATTCATAGCAAATCCGGAAAAATTGAGAGTGTATCTAAGATCTTTCTCCATCGCGATAAAGAGTACATTTTAATACAACAAGGTGATGTAATAACCCTTAACCGTATTGAAGATGGGCTACACTTTGTACCTGTTTTTAGCTTTACCCTTGATGTAGGTAGTAAATACGCCATCGATGCCACAACGGCTGTAATTTTTACTGAAGAATACATTTTGATAGGAGATGATAATTTTCCGTTTACCTATTTTGATTGGGAAGGACGACAACTAAACCAAATAGCCAGCGCCAGCTTTGCACCTAATCGAGATGCCGATATTGTTAAATTTATGGCAGAAGAGGTAGTGGAGATTGAGGGTAAACCTTGTTTGTTTATCAACAACGAAAAGGCTTTGTATACTGTGTCTAACAAAGGGTATGCATTAGAAGCATTAGAAGGAGATGCGCGTACCAATACCAGAGCCGCTTTAAAAACCCTTAATGATCGTTTTGGAAATCATATCATCGCCACTGCAGACGATACGGGGCTGGGTGTATTTAAAATGACAGCAAACGGTAGACAAGTGCTCTATGCAGGAAAAGTCCTCGCAGGGACACCTGCCTTGAAATTGGCTTCTAAAGACTTGGAAAAAGATTTTTGGGTATTTACCAATCAAGGGGAGTTGCATTATTTTAAATTTCCGCCCAAAACGATTAAAAATTATTTGACAGATGCTGGTCTCAGACGCATCGTATCATTAGATAAGAACAATTATCTAATCGCCACAGACAGCGATGGTTGGTACACGATGAACAAGCAAACCCATGAGCTTTCGCCCTATAAACTTACCTTAAAGGGAAAGGCTATACAGCCGCGATATAATCGCAATCTCATTGTAGAAAATCAAGTAATTTGGAGTAATAGCGCTAGTAGTATTATTAAGATTAATCGTCAAGATCAAAGTGTAGAGCGCTTTAGAAGATACCCTGTCGCTTGTTTAGAGCGGCCCACAGATTCGACCATCATTTATGGTACCAATCGCTATAATTTGATGGAATTTAATACCAAATCAGAATTGCACAGGGTATTGCTCAAAACAGATACGCTCGAATTTTTTGATATGGTCTTAAACCCTGAGAAAACAAAAGCTATTTGTGCTACAGACAAGGGGTTGCTGGTGTATAATTTGAAAAATAAAAAGCATACTTTTTACGACAACAAAAAGCTGGATGATCCCTTTTTGCTTACCATAACTTATGATGCGCAAAGGGGCTATTTACTGGGAAGCCGATCAGGAAAAATCATCAGATACACCGATAAGACAAAGGAGTTAGAAACGGTGTATTCTGACCCCTTAAAGGCAGGAATTGCGGGTATTCTCTTTGACGACAAAGGCCAATGGTGGGTCAATACTTTTAATGGATTAGTCGTATTAAATCCTGAGCGCGAGATACTCAATCGATTTTCAGTAACCGATGGATTGTCAGATAATGAAGGCAATCGATACAGCGCCCTCAGAACAGATAAGGGGATGTTTTTTGGTGCGATTAGAGGGCTCAATTTTTTTGATCCAGACATCTTACAGCCTACAACATCAGAAGCACAGCTCGAGGTGATGCGTATTCAGGCTTTTGATGAGAATAGCATGTCCTATCAAGAAAATTACAACCGAAAGTATTTGCGCAAATCCACCAATAATAGCAGGGGTTATCAACCTATTAAAATATCTTCCGAAAACAGGAGCTTAGAGGTAGATTTTGCCCTGACAAACATGAGCGTAACACGAGAAGAACAGTATCAATATCGCATTAATGGAGATCAGTGGGTGCCACTGCGGTCATCTCCTACACTACAATTTTCTAATCTTGAGGCCGGGCAATATGCGCTGGATTTGCGATCATTAAATTTTGCAGGAAAACCCATCGGTAAAACCTTGACGCTTTTTCTGGTAGTAGATAATTTCTTTTACAAAACCTGGTGGTTTTATTTGCTCATTTTATTGGCGAGTATTGGTTTGATAAGCTGGATGTTTTATCAGCAACGACTTCGTAACAAACTACAAATACAATTTGCTCAAAACCTTTTGCAGTCGCAAGAAGAAGAACGCACTCGTATTGCCAAAGAACTTCACGATAGTGTGGGGCAACAACTCACTCTGATAAAAAAGAAGGCTCAGGTTTTAGAAGATGCTGAGGTGGCAGGACTCACCCATAGAGCGCTGGAAGAAGTAAGGACAATTTCTCGGGGCTTATATCCTGCCTTATTGCGTCAGGTTGGCCTTAGTGGAAGCATTGAGCAATTGCTCTTGGATGTAGACGAACAGACCGAGTTATTTGTCTCTGTAGAGATTGAAGATGTAGACGCCTATTTTAACGAGCAACAGGCGCTTAATTTGTATCGTTTTGTACAGGAGAATGTGACTAATGTGATCAAACATGCACAGGCCTCTACGCTGTTGGTGCGAATGGTTCTCAATTCTTCAAAAGCGGCAGTACTTGTTGAAATATCAGATAATGGAAAGGGGTTTGATCAGGTAGAGACGCAAAAGAAAAATTCACTGGGTTTAAAAACCATGCAGGAACGCATACATATGTTAGGCGGATTTTTTATCTTGGAAAGTAATGAGCAGACAGGTACGAGAAGTATTGCCGAAATACCCCTAAAATGAACAAAGAAGAAATAACTTTACTCGTTGCAGATGACCATCCTATGTTACTCAAAGGCCTCGTCGACACTTTAAACGAGGCACAGTACCGAGTAATCGAAGGTGTTAGCAATGGTGCTCAGGCAGTAGCTAGCATATGTGAGCAAAATCCAACGATTGCCCTATTGGATATAGAAATGCCCCTTTTATCGGGTTTTGAGGTGATTAGTAAGTGTCGGGAAGCCCATGTAACTACGAAGTTTATTATTCTCACCTCTCATAAAGAAAAAGGTTTTGTACATCAGGCCAAAAAATTAACTATATCTGGGTATTTGCTTAAAGATGAACCCTTTGAGGAAATCGAGCGATGTATTGATGCTGTCGCGAAAGGAAAAACATACTTTAGCACTACGTTTGATGAGATATTTGCTCGGGAAGTCAATCCTCATCTCGAGAAAATTAAATTTTTGTCTCCCTCAGAACGTACCATCGTGCGATTGATTGCGCAGGAGAACTCATCAAAGGAAATCTCTGAATTGCTTAGTATATCAACACGAACGGTAGAAAAACACAGGGCAAACATCATTGCCAAACTAGACTTAGAAGCAGGTACCGATTCTTTGACTCATTGGTCACTTGAACACCGCGAACTTATACTTTCGCTTTAAGCCAAACCAAACCAAAACCACTACGTACCCTTACGTATTTTTTGTAAGTAGCTACGTATTTCTTTCTCTATCAGAAACATATAGATTTGACTTCCAAATCATAATGTGCGATTACTATGGGGGAAATTACGCGTTACGCGCTACTGGCATTATTTACTTTATTTACATATGTTGCTACAGCTCAGGACACTACAAATCCAGTAGCTGTGTGTACAGACATCAGCATTGACCTCAATGCCCTAGGTATGGCCATGATTACTGGCGCCGATATAGATGGAGGCTCTACCGATGACACGGCTATTGTTTCTAGAACCGCTAGTCCTAATACTTTTGATTGTACCAATATTGGTACTCCTGTTATGGTGACCTTAACAGTGACCGATGCAGCAGGTAATAGTGACAGTTGTACGGCAACAGTCACGGTAAATGATCCTATTGCCCCAACAGCTATATGTCAGGATATTACCCTAACTCTTGATGCCATGGGTATGGCAAGTCTTCTACCTTCAGATCTCGACGGTGGCTCTACCGATAATTGTACAACCCTGCTTACTTTTACAGCTTCGCAAACCACTTTTGATTGTAGCGATATTGGTGCTCAGACAGTCACTCTAACGGTTGAAGATGACCAGGGTAATAGTGACAGTTGTACGGCAACAGTTACGATAGAAGACAATACCCCACCTACCATTAGTTGCACTGATATAAGTTTGGTGCTAGACTCTGCTACAGGCATGGTGACCATAGATCCTAATGCTTTAGCACAAGTGACGGCTAGTGATGGTTGTGGTAGCACAACTATCACCGCAAGCCAAACGACCTTTGGCTGTGACGATGTACTTAATGTTCCCGTTAATGATTTGGTGCTAACAGGTGTGTTTCATGGATCGCTCACCGAAGACCTTATGGATCCTACCCCAGATATTGTAGATGTATTTCAAGGGGTAGAACTCTATGCTTTACAAGATATTCCAGATTTGTCTCAATATGGCTTGGGCGTGGCCAACGATGGTGGCGGTACCGACGGGCAGGAGTACAGCTTTCCGGCGGTCTCTGTTACAGCAGGAAGTTTTATTACTGTAGCGTCAGAAACCGCTAACTTTAATCGCTTTTTTGAAACAAATCCAAGTTTTGTAACCCCGATAATGGATATTGATGGAAATGATACCGTAGAACTCTATTTTACAGGTAATGTCATTGATATTTACGGTGATCCCAATGTTAACCCTACAGCAGATCCTATGGTATCTGTGGCTTGGGACTATACGTTAGGTTGGGGATATCGCAAAGGAAATCGAGGTCCAGACGGGACGAGTTTTATTTTGGATAATTGGTTTTTTAGCACCCCTGGAGCTCTAGACCAAGATGAAAATGCCACCAATGCTACTACGCTGGTACCTTTTCCATTAAGCGTTTATGTGAGTATACAGGAAGGGGTTCTATCACCATTGATGGTTACCTTTACCGCTACAGACACTAGCGGCAATAGCGCCGATTGCATCGCTTTGGTAACTGTTCAAGATACCACGCCTCCTATTGCCATTGCTCAAGACCTCACCGTGATGTTAGACATCAATGGGGAAGCCTTTATTGACGTTAATGCCCTAGACAACGGGTCTAGTGATTTGTGTGGTATAGCCTCACGTATTGCCGAGCCAAGTGGTTTCTTTTGTGATGAGGTGGGGAATAATACCGTCACCCTAACAGTGACAGATGTGTACGACAATATCTCTACAGCCACAGCAACAATTACAGTGATTGACAATATACCGCCTACTATGGTGTGCGAAAATATTACCGTCCAATTAGACGCTACGGGTAATGTCACTGTAGACCCCGATCTGGTAGGTGGAGGATCGAGTGATGTTTGCGAAATCGTAACCACATCCTTAAGCACAGATACTTTTGACTGTAGTCAGGTAGGAACAAATACAGTATCCTTTACCGCTACAGACACCCATGGGAACTCGGATACCTGTACTGCCGTAATAACGGTTGAAGACAATATTGCACCTGAAGTCGTTTGCCAGCCAGTCACCTTACAACTCAATGCTATGGGTATGGCCACTTTGACACCTATGGATATCGATGCTGGAAGTACAGATGCCTGTGGTATTGCTACGAGATCTATTGATATAAGTAATTTTGACTGTTCTCATCTAGGAACCAATGATGTCGTACTTACAGTCACCGATGTTAATGGCAATGCGGCAACATGTACTGCGGTGGTCACCGTCGAAGAAAGTATCAGTCCAACCGCTATTGCTATGGATATTACCATAGGAATTGGCACCACAGGATCAACCACGATATCTGGATCGGATGTAGATAATGGATCGTCAGACAACTGTAGTATTGCTACGTTGACGGTTTCTCCAAACACTTTTACCTGTTCTGATACTGGAGCTCCAATTCCGGTTGTACTTACCGTAACAGATAGTTCTGGTAATTCTAGTACCGCATCTGCCAATGTAACCGTGGTTGACGATGTGCCTCCTTCGGCAATTTGTCAGGATATAACTTTGGCCCTAGATGCCACAGGCAATGCAAACATAACGGTTGCTGATGTAGATGGGGGGAGCAGCGTGTCTTGTGGAACGTTCTCTGCAAGTATTGATGTAAATGCTTTTAATTGTTCCCAATTAGGCCCCAATAATGTGGTACTCACAGTAACCAATACAAATGGGGTGAGCCGTTCTTGTACAGCTGTTGTGACGGTTGTAGACAATGCCGCACCAACTGTTATTTGCCAAGATATAACGGTTGTTCTAGATGCCAGTGGGAATGCCACTATTACAGCAGCCGATATTGACAATGGAAGTACCGATAACTGTGGTGTTGGGACGTCCTCGCTTGATATTACCACTTTTGACTGTGACGACGTAGGAATAAATCCAGTAGTTCTTACTGTGACCGATGTTAATGGCAATGCTAGTAATTGTACAGCTCAAGTGACGGTTATAGATGATGTACCGCCCACAGTGGCTTGTCAAAATATCACAGTACAACTTGATGCTAATGGTCTTGCGAATATTGATGCGCTCGCCGTAGATGCAGGGAGTACTGATTTTTGTGGTGTTGCTTCTAGAAGTATAGACATAGACTCTTTTGATTGTTCTGATTTAGGTGCCAATACGGTAGTACTTACTGTAACAGACACCTCAGGAAATATGGCGAGTTGTAATGCGATTGTTACTGTCGAAGATATCGTGGCCCCTACTGTGGTCTGTCAAAATATCACCGTACAACTAGATGCCTCAGGGACAGCTATTATAAATGCCACCGATATCGACAACGGTAGTAGTGATGCCTGTGGTATTGCCACTATTGATGTAGATAACACCTTGTTTGGATGCGCAAATATTGGATCCAATACCGTCATTCTATCTGTGACGGATGTTAATGGAAACACCAGTACTTGTCCTGCCATAGTTACCGTCGAAGATAGTGTGGCTCCTGCCATTTCTTGTCAGGATATCACAGTGCAGCTCGATGCGGCTGGTACAGCAAACATTACTGTTTTTGACATTGATGGGGGGAGCACAGATGCCTGTGGGATCGCTTCTTCTTCAATAGACGTTACAGCATTTGATTGTGATGATGTTGGGATCAACAGCGTTACACTTACTGTATCTGATGTGAATGGAAATGTATCAAGCTGTGTTGCATCTGTAACTGTACAAGATGTCGAAGATCCAGTTATTGATTGTCCAGGAACACTTACCCAATCTATAACGACAGGATCACTTTATGATGTTCCAGATTTTCTGGCAGCTGCAATCATCACTGCAAATGATAATTGTTCTACCACACTGACAACCATTACACAGTCGCCAGAGATTGGCGCACAGTTGGCAGAAGGAACTTATGCAGCTTCACTCACGATCCAGGATGAAAATGGCAATCAAGAATCTTGTGTATTTACATTGGTAGTAACAGATACCGCACTAGGTGTCGAAGAGAATCTGCGACCAAACCCGATTCGCATATATCCTAATCCTGCGCAATCACAAATTGTTTTAGAAAGTGAATACGCTTTAGAAATAGAACAGGTTCGGTTTTATGATTTAACAGGTCGCTTGGTCAAATCTGTAGCGCTCAATAAGGCGCAACACCTTACTATCATTGATGTTTCCGAATTAGCCGTGGCAACTTATATGGTTGAGATTACAGCCAATGGTAAAGGTCAAATACAACAATTAATAAAAAATTAATACTGGCTTTTTACTCAGTATTTAGAATACGTAGAAATCATGAAAAGACTCCCATTAATAATTGTATTACTTAGTGTTACAGCAGTATGTGGCGCCCAAGAAATGATCAGATCAACTGTTGGTGTTTCTGGAAGTACGGCCGTTGTAGAAAACAACGGAAATGAGCGAATTGTCCAACAAAGTGTTGGGCAATCTAGTGTTATTGGGACGTTTAAGAATGGATCGATGCAAATAAGACAAGGATTTGTCCAACCTCCGATAAGTGTTGAGGGTGTTTTTGAAGATGATACGAATCTAGACGCCACTATTTACCCTAACCCTGTTGAAAGCGTATTAACGGTTGTTTTAAACGAAACAGTGACCACAGCGATAGATTTTGTGCTATACGATATGCTAGGACGAGTAGTTCACACCCAAAAGCTACCCGCACAGGAACAGCTGCAGTTAGATATGACAAAACTGTCTAGCGCGCAATATATACTGCTTATTACAGCAGGTAACAAACAATTTAAAGCCAATCTTATCAAACGCTAATTATGAAGAAAATTACCATTTTATTTTGCTTACTAATAGGATTAACCACTGCTGCTCAGGAGCTATTTGTAGAATTAGGCAAAGTCAATTCTTCGTTTGATTTTACAAACTCTCAAGGCGTTTCCTTAGACAACTTACAATCGGTTACCGATAATTATGCAGGGATTGGGTTTAAGCATCCTTTTTTTGACGAAAAACTAACCATAGCCTTGGGATTAAATTATAACAGCTATGGTGCTACCGGAAGTGATCGTACACTCGATAATTCTTTTGAATGGGAGGTAGATTATATCGGGATAAATCTCAATTGGGAATATCAGGCAATTACTGTAAAAGATTTTACATTTTTTCTTAAAGCAGGAATATCATATGAGTTTCTTGCCACTGGGACTCAACGTATCAATAACCAATCGTTTAGCCTTGTTGGTGTAGAAGAGTTTGATAATAACGCCATATTCTATCGCGGCGGAGCTGGTGTAGGATATCCGCTATTTGACGGAGGGACACTTTATGCCCAATACCTTTACGGGAAAAGTTTTGCATTAAAGGATGATAGCCCCTCAAGTAATGAAGAATTAAAAATTACTTCTCACATGTTTGGGATAGGTCTCACCGTCGATCTATTTAAGGATAAAAAAGAGACAACAAATACTACCGAAGATACCATTGATTAAAGCATTTAAAATAAATTCTCATGAAAAAATTACTACAATTTGTATTGATTCTCTTGGCAATAACAGCCTATGCTCAGACCGATGGCTTGAGTTATCAAGCAGTTATTATAGATCCTAACCCTCAAGAGATTCCTGGTGCCGATGTATCCGGAAATATATTGCCTAATGCAGCTGTGGCTGTTCGATTTACCATAGCTGGAGTGTCTGGAAACCAAGAGTATCAGGAAATTCAAAATACCTCTACCGATGCTTATGGAATGATCAATGTGATCATTGGGCAAGGGGTGCCAACAGGAAGTAATCGATTTGATGAAATTATTTGGGACGGACAACGCAAGACTTTAAAAGTCGAGATTAATCTGGATGGCTCATATACCGATTTAAGCCTTCAAGTTTTGACTTTTGTGCCCTATTCTTTTCACAGAGATATTACGGCTACAGGTAATGTCATTGTAAATGGTGCTGTCGAGTTTAGAGGTGATCTTACAGTTGATGGTACGACCAACCTAAATAATTCTCTAACAGTAAATAGAGGGAAGCCTACTGTGTTAACAGGGGATCTCTTTGTAGAACAGCAAACGATTTTAAACGGAAGTTTGGATGTAGAAAACCAAAGCCCTACTGCACTAAGTGGCGCTTTGACTGTTGATGGATTTACTCGTTTCAAAGATCAATTGACCGTAGAAGGTGAAACAGTATTAAATGATGCGCTTAGCGTCGATGGCGCTTCTACCTTAAATGGGACTTTATACGTAAGAGATCAGACTACCTTAAATAATAATTTGACGGTAGCCCAGCAAGCGCCTACACTCTTGACAGGTAGTCTACAGGTAGATCGACAAACTAATTTTAATGATGATGTTAATATCAATAATAGCGCAGCTTTAAACGTTAGTGGTGAGCTAAATGTTGGAGGTAACACGGTTTTTGATCAAGATTTAACGGTCAATGGGAATACCAACCTCAATAATTTCCTCAATGTAAATAACGGGAGTACAACCACACTCACAGGAACCCTTCATGTCGCCAAAGAAACCGTGTTACAAAACAGTCTACAGGTTTTTGGACAGACAAATTTGGAAGATGCCTTAAATGTGAATCAACAAAGTCCTACGCTTTTAACTGGCGGATTAACTGTAGATCTCGAAACAAATCTCAATAGCAGTTTGGTGGTCAATAATGGTAGCCCGACCTTATTATCTGGTGACCTCGATGTTGGAGGCAATGTGAATCTCAATAATAATCTATCGGTCAACGGAATTACCAATTTAAATGATGATGTCTTTGTCAATAATGGTAGTACCTCAACCTTGACGGGGCCGCTAAATGTTGATGGTCCAGCCGATATGAACAACACATTAATCGTAGACGGCATCACCACCCTTAATGACCAATTAACTGTAGCCAATGCTAGCGCTACATTGCTTACCGGAACCCTTACCGTAGATCAAGCAACCACCTTAAATAATGATTTGACCGTTGCCAATGGGACATCTACTACGCTCACAGGAACACTAAGCGTAGATGGCATTACTAGCCTTAACAACGATCTTAATGTGACCAATGCCAGCCCTACAAATTTGTCTGGAACACTGGCCGTGGACGGCACAACGTCGTTAAACAACGATGTGACGGTCACCAATGGAAGCAGTACTTCCTTAAGTGGTACACTTACAGTAGACGGTCTTAGTACCTTAAACAATGGTCTAACAGTGGTAAACGCAAGTCCAAGTAGTCTTAGTGGGACCCTAGAAGTAACAGGTGCAACGACCTTTAATAATACGCTCACTGCGAATGCTCCGACCTTGATTGATAGTGATCTTACGGTCACTGGAAGTACAACAGTGGGGAGTTTAAGTACGCGTACAGTAGCTATTGAAAGTAATGATCCAGGTTTTGTAGCAAGCTTTGAAAATACCAATTCAGATACAGGTGACGGTATCGTTATTAAATTGGGGCGTCTTCATGGTGCTTTTAACGACGGATCATTAACTGGACCAGGAAGTGCAACAGGAACAGATGGATTACTAGAGTTACCTAACCCCATCGCCAGTGATTACCAAAGCGGTATCAATTTACTCAAAGACAAGTTTAGAAATCCGTCACCATTGACTTTTTCTGATATTGAGGCATTAGCTCCGAGTCTCGTTAAAGTTGGGGCTATTAATAACCTTAACAATCAAATATTTGAGGCATTTAATAATCAACTCCCTAATGTACCGTTGCCAGAGGTAAAATTACCAGATATTCCTTTATTGACAGGACGAACCATTTTTCCAGGAGCCGAAATTCCCTTCTTAGGTATTACGATTCCTGCCTGGAGATTTCCTGAACTGGCGATAGACGGTGATGCATTTCCAAATTTGCTCAACGCGCAAAACGACATCATCCCAAATTTGCCAATCAATTTAAATACCAGTGGTTTAACTGATATTGCCTTTCCTGTGATTGCGATTGCCGATTTGGCCAATGGGAACAGTTTGACTAAGGCTAATAAATTTATTTCTTTTCAGGACAAGGACGGAAGACAGCTAGGCGCTATACAGGCCGAATCTTTAAAAGACTATAAGGATAGAACCATTTGTAATCCAGTATACCTCCATGAACTAATTTCAAAATTTATTGGTATTGATGCGCTAAAGGATGTAGCCGAAGGAGCTGCAGCTCTTACTCAGGCTATCGACGACTTTAATAATTTTGGTGTTGAGTATGCTTCTGGTAATGGTGATTATGCCGAATGGCTAGAACGTGAAGATCCAGACGAATATTTAACAGCAGGAGATATTGTGGCGGTCAAAGGGGGTAAAATTACCAAAGACTTGACCGATTTAGAACAGATCATGGTTGTTTCACACCGCCCTATAGTTTTAGGAAATGTACCAGAAGCCGATAAAACGCATCTGGGTAATAATGTGGCATTTATGGGCCAAGTTCCTGTAAAAATCATGGGAGCGGTATACTCTGGTGATTATATCGTTGCAGATACACAAATACACGGCTATGGGAAAGCTATAGCCCCTAGAGATATGACAGCCGCCGATTTCAAAAAAGCTGTAGGAAGAGCCTGGCAAGAAAATGTAAATCCGGGGCCAAAAATGGTAAACACCGTTGTAGGTATTCACAATGGAGACTGGGTAAAGATTATCCAAAAAATTGAGCAAAAGCAAAAGGCCTATGAGCAGCAATACAAAGAATTAGAATTACTTGTATCAAAGCTCGATCAAAAGGCCGATGCTATCATCACTGGAACTAACGACTAATCAGTAAATTATGAAAAAGCTATTTCTTTTACTCATTTGTTTGGTCGGTCTTCAAGGTTGGGCTCAGGTAGATGCTTTGAGCTATCAAGGTGTGATCATCAATCCAGACGATCAAGAATTACCAGGTGTTAACAAAGCTGATAATTTTTTGTCCAGAACCGATATACAGGTGCGATTTACAATAATTGATGCGACGGGTAACGATTTATACCAAGAAACACATCAAACACGTACAGATCGATTTGGGATGTTTAGTCTTAGAATAGGTCAAGGCATGCCAATAACTGCTTCTCTGTTTACAGAGATTAATTGGGACGGTATTCCAAAAAATCTCAAAGTTGAGGTAGCGATAGAAGGTGATTTTGCCCTATTAGATACAAAAGAACTCACCTTTGTACCCTATGCTTTTCACAGGGATATCTTTGCAAGTGGGATGATGAGTGTAGCTGGTACAACCTTGTTTCAAGACGATTTATTGGTACGAGGTATGACCCAACTCAATGATACCCTATCTGTAAATAATGGAACACAAACTGATCTTACGGGCACCCTCACTGTAGATCAAAATAGTGTACTGGGCGGCTCACTTGATGTGACAAACCAACATCCTACGCAAATGACTGGAAGTCTAACCTTAGAAGGAAACGGACAACTCAACGACCGTCTTACTGTAGAAGGGCAAACCAGCTTAGAGCGCACATTGGAGGTCAATGCGTCTACTAGACTTAAGACTACTTTAGATGTAAATGGGGCAACTACCTTAGCCAATGATGTAGCAGTAATTGAAGGGAATGATACACGACTCACAGGGACACTTACTGTTGAGGGGGAAACCAACCTTAATAGTGATGTGACCATAAATAATGGCGGTGCTCTTAATCTATCTGGTGATCTTACGGTGTCTGAGGCTACTGTCATAGACGGCACTATGACCGTTAATAGATTTACCAATCTCAATAAAAATTTAAGTGTTAATAACGGTGAGCCAACGGCTTTTACTGGAATGCTTCTAGTTGATGGTCAAACAACATTAGAAGATAGTCTCTTTGTGAGTAAAGAGACCAATCTCGAAAATGTGTTAAGGGTTAATAATCAAATGCCAACCTATCTTTCTGGTACACTTCAAGTAGATTTGGCCACTACCCTAAACAGTGCGCTCAATGTTAATAATGGTAGCAATACAGAATTAACAGGGCCTTTAAATGTTCAAGGGATGATAGATTTTGGCAACGATCTCACAGTAGCAGGGCGTACTAATTTTAATGATGATCTCTTTGTCAATAATAATGCAACTACTGCCATGTCGGG
>PAUP01000088.1 GCA_002712765.1 Cytophagaceae bacterium
AATCGAGTTGGAGTTAAGATAATTCTGCACCGAAGCATTTTTAAGCAGATTGCATCTAGTCCTGAATCTTCGGGATATTCCGCCACCACCCCACCTCGCCCACATGCCGTATCAAGGAAAAAGAAAGGTGTTCGTTAGTCGAAGTAGAATTTAAATCAACGCTAAAGATTAAGTACAAAATCCTAAAAAAAACAAATATTCTGTGAATTTACATTGGCAGGCAGCCATGATTATTCGTTCCGCCACCGCCCCACCTCGCTCACATGCCCAAAAGTCTACTAGACTTTCGGCCATGTGCCGTATCAAGGAAAAAGAAAGGTGTTAAGCAGTTGAAGGACAACTAAAAACTATCAAATCAAAAATTAAAATCAATTTGGAATAAGTATAAATCTGTACCGAAGCATTTTCAAGTAGAGTGCTTCCAATCCCGACACATCGGGATGTTCCAGCCTTGATTTTCAGTGCCTCCGACCAATGAGGTACGAATGAGAGGAAGGCAGACTTTTGATCAAGGAAAAAGAAAGGTGTTACATTGTTGAAGCACAACTAAAACCTACTTCATATCACAAATCAAAAGTCTATTAAACGTTTGTGAATATTCCGTATCAAGGAAAAAGGAAATACCCCATGATATAAGTATCTTGTAAAAAAAAGGAATCACACCTCAAAAAGATACATTTGGACCTTCTTACTGCCCTCACCTACTTTTCTGCTTTAGCTTTTGTTTACTTTGGCATCGGTTGTTTTAACTCAAAATTTATCGTTTCTGAGTTTAAGCGATACGGTCTAGCAGGATACCGAAAACTCACAGGGGTATTACAACTATTAGGCGCGGTAGGGCTTGTGGTAGGACTACGCTATAGCCCTGTACTACTATTATGTGCGGCAGCTGGTCTTTCTTTATTAATGATGGCAGGCTTTGCGGTACGTATGCGTATCAGAGATAATTTTGTCCAATCCTTTCCTGCATTTACCTTTGCTGCGCTCAATCTACTTATCGCGGTCAAAACCTTTATAAAACACTTTCTATAGACTTAAATAAATAATCGCTAGATTCATCAGTAAAAACAATAAGGCTGGAAACGATTTGTATAAAGGATCTTTAATTTTAACGTGCATAGCGATAGACCCTAAAAGTAAAATCGCCAATATAGAACTAGCCGTTACCGCCAGATGAGTATATTGTATCGAAGCCAACAGGGTAATGGCAGCTCCTACCTTTAAAAAGCCTACCACATAACAGGTGGTACGAGACAAGCCATAGGCTTCAAATTCTTCAAAAATAGTGGTAGCATTACCGCCACGCCATTTGGTGTTTTTATTGGCCTGTAGAAGCCACACATTAATAATACTAACGCTAACAATAATCTTTAAAGCGATGATGAGATAGTATGTTATTTCCATAGTGGGTAATTTTTTTTTGATTTCTTTAAATTATAAAAAATAGACGGTTTAAAAGGTATACATAGGCAAATAGTCTCATTACATTTTGACGCCATCATCGGCGTCGCTTGGTTTTCTTATGGTGTGTAATGCCAATATTCTCAACCGTTCTTTTTGAGCTAGTTCGTTTTTGCGTTGACCATAAAGTGCAGCAAGCGCCTTGGCCCTGCTTTGCTGCAAGTTTACTATAGGATGCGGATAGTCTTTTCCTTTTTCAAATTGATAAAGGGCTTCCTCCATAGCCGATAATTGATCGGGTTGTATCGCAAATTCATTGGGTAAGTGCTTTAACTCGGGCACCCATTTTTTAATAAAGACCGCATCTGGATCATGATCTAGCGCATTTTTTATTGGATTATACACCCGTACTGTATTGATACCTGTAAGACCTGCCTGCATTTGAAACTGCCCGTAATGTATTCCAGGTTCAAAATCCAAAAATTGTTGCGCTAACCAGGCGCTACCTTGCGTGAAATGCTGGAAAAGATGATGGGTCAAAAAAGAGACGACTAATGCTCTCAGTCTAAAGTTAATATAACCAGTCGCCGCCACACAGCGCAAAGCTGCATCTACCAAAGGAAAACCAGTTTGTCCTTTTTTCCAAGCGTCTACAAAGGTTTTGTTTATGGGTTGATCCAAAGTCAAAAAACCTTTATTTAAGGCTTCAAATTCTATCCGTGGCTCAGACTCAAATTTTTGTATAAAATGACTTTGCCACCTAAGGCGTGATGTAAAAGCAATAAGTTGACGTTCGTAGGCGGTTCTTTTACGTGTTTCTTGTGCCGTTTGGTATACTTCTCTGATCGAACATACACCCCATGAGATATAAGGCGATAACCTGCTACACCCTTGCCTACTCAATTCTGGTTTAGAAATAAAGGCGCTATAGTAACCGATGCGATCATTAAAAAAGCTATCGCTCCACTTCATGTAAGCCTTACGTCCACCTTTTTGGAAGGCATGCGCTTTGGTTTGCAAATCCCATTGCTGAAAATGTTTCGTGATATAATCTGTTACCTCAACATCAAGTCTTTGGTTTGTCTTGGCAAGAACAGCGAGAGGACTTTTCATATAGGCGTACCACGCTTGCCGCCAGCTGTCTCGATTTTTGATCGCACGTAAGATACCGTTATTTTGATATTCTTTCCAGGTGATGTTTTTGTCTTTACACGCTTTCGCGAAAGCTAGATCACGTCTATAGGTACAATCCAAACCCGTTTCTTGCGTACTATAAATAGTATCAATATCAAAAACTTTTGTAATTTCTTCTAAAAATGGAAGCGCTTCTGACTGTAAACACAATAATACCAGCTGTCTTTGTTTGCACGCTTCTTGCAATTCACTTAGGCTTTCTTGAACAAATTGTTTGTGCCGTTTCGAATAATGCCGATTGGCCCAAATCGAAGGTTCGTAGAGGTAGACCAACAAGAGTGGTTTGCCAGCAGCAATGGCCGCGGCTAAACCCTCGTTGTCTTCCAGTCGTAAATCGCGTTTAAACCAAAATATCGATAGTGGTGGCATATAAAAACAGTCGGATATGCTTGCGGTTTATAAATCTCCTAGCTATTAGATACCGTATCAAGCGCTTTTGCGATAAGCTGGTCTCCTTGTAAAATTTCAAAGGTCTCATTTACAGCCACGTCGTCGTGTAATGATCTAGAGAGCACTTGTGCCACATCGTCTCTACTTATTTCGCCTTGTTTGTTGAGTTTTTGTGCCATAGTGATTTTACCTTCACCTTTTTCATTGGTCAAGGCGCCAGGACGCACAATAGCGTGAGGTAATTCACTCTCTTTCAAATAGGCATCGGCTTGATGTTTGGCTTTGAGGTAGTCTTGAAGCTCTTCGGCTTTCTCTGGTTGATCTGCCCCCATAGAACTTAGCATGACAAATTTTTTGATGCCCTGCTTCTTTGAGGCGTCGATCATCTTTTTGGCGCCATCGCGATCTACCGCTTCTACCTTTTTGCCTCCAGAACCGGCAGCAAAAACTACCTTGTCCATACCTGTAACGGTGTGAGAGACGTCTTTTTCCAAATCACCCATGACGGTAGGTACGCCTTGCTGTTCAAACTGCTGCTGTTGTGACTCTTTTCTAATCATTGCCACTGGTTCAAAATATTGCGAAGACTGTAAAAGGTCTACGACTTTTTTTCCTGTGGTACCTGTGGCACCTACTACTAATATCTTTTCCATTCTTTTATTTTTTTAATTATTTAATACGGCTTTCTACCAAAAGAGCATTACTTTTTAAGACTCTCCATGTCGATAACAAATCGGTATTTAACATCATTACTTGTTAGTCGCTCATAGGCGGTGTTGATATCCTGCATATCGATCATTTCGATATCGCTTACGATATTGTGCTCTCCACAAAAATCAAGCATCTCTTGCGTTTCTTTAATGCCCCCAATTAGAGATCCTGCAACGCGTTTGCGACCCATGATAAGATTACCGCCATTCATAGGTTCTAAAGGTTCTATTGCGCCTACCATAACCATAGTCGCATCAATCTTTAGTAATTCCAAATACGGATTAATATCATGTTTGACTGGGACCGTGTTGAGCAAGAAGTCAAAAGTTCCTTTGTGCTGTTGCATTTCGTCTTCGTTTTTTGAAATGATCACTGCATCTGCCCCCAAGCGTTTGGCGTCTTCGGCTTTATCTGGGCTGGTGGTAATCATATAGGTCTTTGCACCCATGGCAGCGGCAAATTTGATCCCCATATGGCCCAAACCACCCAGACCAATAACACCTACCTTATCCCCTTCTTTGACCTTCCAATGACTTAAAGGCGAATAAGTAGTGATTCCTGCGCAAAGTAAAGGTGCAGCGGCTGCCGCATCTATATTGTCTGGTACCCTTAAGACAAATTGCTGATCTACCGTCACCGTTGTCGAATATCCTCCATAAGTGCGCTGATTGTCGATATGCGCATCTTTACTGTTATAAGTAAAGGTGGCACCCTTTTCACAAAACTGTTCAAGATCATTATGACAAGGCGTACAATCGTGGCAAGAGTCAACCATACAGCCTACACCTACAAGGTCTCCTTCTTTAAAATTTTTAACACCATCACCTATAGCTACTACCCTACCAATAATTTCGTGGCCAGGTACGACCGGATAGGAAGAACCGCCCCAATCATTTCTAACCGTATGAATATCACTGTGGCAAACACCGCAATACAGTATATCTATTTTGACGTCGGCTTCTTGGAGCGATCGGCGTTTGATATCGAGGGGTTTTAAATCGGCATCGGCCGCTGTGGCCCCGTATGCTTTAATAGTTTCCATAGGGTTTTATTTGTTGGTTAGATTTACTTTTAGGCTAATTTCGGCATTGAGTAGCTTTGAAATTGGGCATGCTTCTTTCGCTTTATGCGAAATCTGTTGAAAACGCTCGGCATCTATATCGGGCACGTCTCCTTCAAGATCTAAATCGATCTTGGTAATATCACCATTAGAAAACGTCACTGTGGCCGATACGTCTAAGGTATTGGCGGTAAAGTCTTCTTCATTGAGTAAAAAACTGAGCTGCATCGCAAAACAACCAGCATGAGCTGCTCCTACTAGTTCTTCTGGGTTTGTACCTTGGCTGCCGTCTTCAAATCGCGTTCTAAACGAGTACGCGGTTTGATCGAGTACGCCGCTATCGGTGCTTAAACTTCCGTTTCCATCTTTTCCTGAGCCCTTCCATTGGGCAGTTGCTTTTCTTGTAAATTTCATATTTATTTATTTTTTGGAGGTTGTCGTTTCAGTTATATTGGCTTTTTCATAGTCGGTATACCCTTCTTTACCAGGGGTATAAAAGGTATCCTTATCCCAATCGCTAAGCGCTATGTTGTTTTCAAAACGCTCCACCAAATCTGGATTGGAGATATATAATTTGGCATAGGCCACTAGATCGGCATAGCCATTGGCAATAACGTTATTACCAGATTCTTGATCAAAACCTGTGTTGATCATTAAGGTGCCCTTGTACAGTGGTCTAAAATGTTTGGCAATTTCTGTTACGGCATATGGAATATCAGATACATCGGTAAATGGCTCTGATAAATGGATATAGGCCAAATTATAATCATTGAGTTTTTTAATAATATACTCAAAAGTGGGGATGGTTTCTTTGTCCATCTTCATCCCAAAGACGCCGTGTAGTGAAGGATTAAAACGGGCTCCTATACGCTCCTCAGGAATGACTTTTTTCATAGCGTCTAGGACTTCAAAAAAGAAGCGTGCCCGATTTTCTATACTGCCCCCATAGTTATCTGTTCTTGTATTGGAAGTCCCGTTAAAAAATTGATGAAATAAATAACCGTTAGACGAATGTATTTCTACCCCGTCAAATCCAGCCTCTACTGCATTCTTGGCTGCCTGTTGGAAATCTTTGATGGTGGTATTGATGTCCTCCTGTGACATCGCTTTGGGCGTCACTGTCGCTTTATTTCCTTCTGGAGTATAAGATTCGGCTTCGGGATTAATAGCCGATGGCGCTAATGGCAACGCACCATCGTGAAAATCGGGATGTGACATTCTGCCCACATGCCATAGTTGAATAAAGATTTTGCCACCCTTATCGTGCACGCGCTGGGTAACCTTTTTCCACCCATCTATTTGTGCTTGTGAGTGAATACCAGGAGTATTGATATAACCCACGGCACGCTCTGATACTTGAGAACCTTCGGTAATAATGAGACCTGCAGAGGCCCTTTGCTCGTAATATAAGCCGTGAAGCTCGTTTGTAGGCGCTTTGTCCTGATTGGTAGCCCGACTGCGTGTCATGGGTGCCATAATCACACGATTGGGCAATTGTAGGTTTTTATTAAACGGGGTTAAGAGTTGTTGTTGATCCATAATTAGTGTAATTTTTTAATGAGTATATCGGCTACTTTTTCTGATGAAGCAGGATTTTGACCTGTGATAAGGATCCCGTCACAAACAGCATAAGGCTGCCAAGCGTCAATTTTTGAATAATCGCCACCGTGTTTTTTGAGCATGTCTTCCAACAAAAATGGAACAGTCTCAGTAAGGGCGACCCCTTCTTCTTCTTCATTGGTAAATCCGGTGACGTCTCTGCCTTTTACCAGTGGGTCTCCTTGACCATCGGTTACATTTTTAAGAACGGCCGGGGCGTGACACACAAAAGCTACAGGTTTATTGCTCTGGTAGAAGGATTCAATTAATCGCACCGATGTCTGGTTTTCGACCAGGTCCCATAGTAGCCCATGTCCTCCAGGATAAAACACCGCATCAAAGTGTTGATGATTCATCGAATCTAATTTGTGCGTGGCTGCAAGCTTATCTTGCGTTTCTTGGTCCTTATCAAAGCGTCGTGTGGCAGCGGTGGCAGCGTCATCTGAAGCGCTTTTCGGATCTATTGGAGGTTGGCCGCCTTTGGGAGAAGCTAGTGTAACATTACAACCAGCGTCTGTAAGTCTATAATAGGGTGCGGCAAACTCTTCTACCCAAAAACCTGTTTTCTCTCCAGTATCACCAAGGGTATCATTACTTGTTAAAACAAATAGTATATTTTTCATTTTGCATCTTTTTGTGATACAAAACTAGATCAAGGACATACCAATTCTCTTGATCGATATCAATTAGGATACTTTTAACGTCTTGAGTTTACGTCTTACTCTGCTCAAACTCTCTGGAGAGACGCCTAAATAATTGGCAATATCATAATTGGGAACACGATCTTCTATATTTGGATATTTCTTACAAAATTCTTGGTAGTGATCGGCGGTAGATTTACCCATAGCAAACATCAGTCTTTTGCGCAGGGAGATAAAAGATCCAGTAACTAGTTTGCGAAAATAGCGTTCAAAAACGGGTGCCTGATCAAATACTTTTTCTAGATCGTCATAATTGATAGCCAATAAATGAGCATCTTCTATGGCTTCTATATAAAGGCTACTAGGCACTTGATTGTAAAAGGCATCAAAATCGCCTACCCACCAATTTTCTATCGCAAATTGTATGATGTGACGGTGACCCTTATCATCAAGATAATACGCCTTTAAACAGCCTTTAATTACAAAGTATTCGTGTTTGATATAGGTGCCCGGTTGCAACAAACAACGTCCTTTGGCCACAGTTATTTCTGTTAGTCTGGAAGTAAGTGTTGTTAAGGCTTCTGACGAAGGACTTATATAATGACTAATATGGGTTATAAGCGAGTCAAACATCTATCATCAATTGGTGTTATAAAAATAAGACTTTCACGTAGGTAATCATAGCTAAGATCGCTTAGAGTTTTGACCCATTGCATTAATAGTCTTATATATCGCGATAAACGCAAGTGCATTATTGGGGTGAATGCATAAAAAAAGCCACTCTTCTTAGAGCGGCTTTTGTAAACTTTAGAAATATATGTCTTAGATAACGGTTACGTTAACTGCATTTAATCCTTTGTTTCCTTCTTTGAGATCAAATTGCACCTCGTCTCCCTCACGGATTTCATCTACTAATCCTGTAATGTGTACGAAGTGATCTTTGTCAGCACCTTCTTCAGTGATGAATCCAAATCCTTTAGTTTCGTTGAAGAATTTTACTGTTCCTTTGTTCATTGTAATGTAATTAAAAATTTATACTGTAATAAGGTGCAAAGATGATGCCCTTTTATGGATATATAAGCTTTTATTTGACTTATTTACAATTATTTTACGGGAAAGCGTCTTAGCCCCTACTCTCATTCGATTGTTCTAGTAGCATTTTTGGCGTAAGCCTCAAACAAAAATCAAAAATTGCACTAAGAAAGGTGTTTTTTAAAGAAATCAAGGGTTCGATTCCAGGCCAAAGTAGCTGCTTCTTTGTCATACCTAGAGGTCGAGGTATTGTGAAAACCGTGATTGACATCGGGATACTGATGCGCCGTATATTGGACTTGATGCGTATCTAAGGCCTCTTTGAAGGCTGGCCAACCCGCATTCACCCGCTTGTCTAAGCCCGCAAAATGCAAGAGTAAGGGAGCCGTAATTTGATCAATATTTTCTTTAGGTTGACTTCCGTAAAAGGGTACTGCCGCAGCGAGATCGGGCAAGCGTACAGCCATCATATTGGAAACCCATCCGCCAAAACAAAAGCCTACAACCCCTGCTTTACCATTACATTGAGGGTGATTTTTGAGAAAGCTATATCCGGCTATAAAGTCTTCGAGCATTTTACTACGGTCGCGCTGGCGTTGCATGCTGCGTCCCTCGTCATCATTACCAGGATAACCGCCTAGTGGGCTCAGCGCATCGGGAGCGAGTGTGATAAAACCAGCTAGGGCCGCCATACGGGCCGTATCTTCTATATAAGGATTGAGTCCTCGGTTTTCGTGCACCACTAGAATACCGCCTAGAGTGTCCTCAATTTTGGCAGGTTTGGATAATAACCCACGAATAGCCCCTCCTCCTTTTTCTGAGGTATACTCAATATAGGTTGTATCCAAATTGGGGTCTTGTGCCGAGGTCAATAAGGTATCCTTATAATTGGGCATTAAAAAACTCATCAGGCTGGGCACGGTAATACCACCAATGGCATAAATGGATAATTTTTCAACAAAGGCGCGTCTCGATAGTTTGTTGTGCGCATAATCATCATAAAGATCAAACACCTGCTGATCGATATCCTCTTTCTTCAATTTGGTCATAATAAGAGCGTTTTGGTCTCTTAAAAGTACGATTAATTTGCGGCTATGATACTTTAGGAATGAGAAGTATTTCGCTTTAAGCGAAATATATAGATGTATAAAACACTAAGCTATAAGGGTTTGACAAACAATTGACACTTCTTTTGCAAGGCGTTGACGCTGTAAAGCGCCTAAGGCATCTAGTTTTGAAAGCAAAACAAAAAACATGTACAAAAAAATCACCATCACCGCCTTAGGACTTTTTCTTTCATTACTTGCACATGCACAGCAGTATTACGCTTTAGATACCCAAAACAGTGTCTTAGATTGGACGGGGGCCTACTCTTTTAGCTTTAGCGAGCACACAGGTACCGTATCTTTTAGGGAAGGTATAATTACGATAAGAGATGGCAAAATAGAAAGCGGTTCCTTTATCATTGATATGACAACTATCACCAATCCAGATTATGAAGCTCGCGGGCATGGTCCCGTGGGGCATTTAAAAGACGAAGACTTCTTTGATGTAGCCAAATTTACGACTGCCAAATTAGTGTTTACCAAAGTTGAGTACTTTGAACAGAGCAATCATCATAAGATAGAAGCCAATTTGACGATTAAAGGCCTTACACGACCTATTACCTTCTATGCGACAGCGGATGGTGAAAAGCGTAGTTTTCATGCGCGTATTAAAATTGATCGTACACGTTGGGGTATAACCTATAACAATGCTTTAAAAAACGAAGCTATATCTGACGCTATTGAGTTTGAGGCAAAACTACTTTTTGACGCCCCTACCGATGCCCTTGGGTTGACTTCTCAATAATCTGGGTTGTATTAGAATAATTTTGAGAATTAGAAGTCATTTTTGGTGGCCGTTGATAGACTGATGTTGACTTCATTCCAAATAAAATTCGGAGTATTTTGATGCGATATATAAGTAAAGTATAGATTGTAATTATACATAGTAAAGCGCTAAAAAACAGCAATATAATTTTAATAAGAATGCTGCTTTCTAATTGAATAATATAGTACCCAAGTGCTACGATCACCGTTTGGTGCAGTATATAAAATGGGTAGACCGCTTCATTGCAGTAGGCAAGCCATTTTGAAGGTGTGTTAACATAGGTTTTGGCATATCCAATAGCTGTCAAGATAACGCTCCAAGAGACCATTGCTCCTAAGGCATACCAAAGACTCCAACGCAGCGCCAATGGCATATAAGGTGCCACCCATTGTTTTGGCACTAGATAATAGGTATAGAATAGCGTTGTGACTATACACACCGTATACAAATACTGTCTGCGATGATTAGCGATGTGTTCCCACAAGCTTTCGGCATGTGTAAGAAGTATACCAGCTACAAAAAAGAAACCGTAATAGGTGCTAAAGGAGAGATTGAGTAGGTCCTTACTATCGGAAGGAAAGTAGTATTTGGTACTACACCGCAAAACAATGAGTACGACCACCCACGACAACATCCCAAATCGTTTAGTGTAGGCTTGGATATGCTCTTTAATTTTCTTGCTCTTATTCGATTTTAAAAAACCGATTAGCGGGATGCATCCTAACGAAATATAAAAGAGCAATTCAATAAACCACAGGTGGTTAGTTTCGAGACCTTCAATGATTTGAAAATACCCAGCCCAAAAACTATTATATAAGGAGGGGTTTTCATAATACATTTGTGGCGGTACGATAACTAAGACGCCAAAAACCAAGGGGAGTAATAACCTTTTACTGCGTTGTTTTATAAAATGCGTCCAGCTGTATTGTTTACAGGCATAAACGGTGCCTACTCCAGATACCAAGAACAACAGCGGTAGCCTAAACTGTTCAAAGTAGACCATGATATCATCTAACACCTTGCTATGGGTAGCATTCATGATATGAAAGCCATCTCCGTTAAAAGGCATACAAACGTGGTGTATAAAAACGGCAAACACAGAGAGCACTCGTAATACATCCAAATCGTAGCGGCGTGGTGTTTTCATCAAGGATTAATTTTAGTCAATAATACTTATGAAAACCTCCAAAACACTACAGATTTGGGCTATTGTGATCAATAACAATCACTTTGTGACGAATAACACCTCAAATAGTCATTTGCCGCAATTGTTGTTCGAAAGTGGTAATCATCCCTCTTGAAACTGGTACGGTATGGCTAGTTCCTTTCATATCCAATTGATAACCCTGAGCATTACCATCTACCCCCGTTACGGCCAACAGTGATACGATATAAGAGCGATGTGTCTTGACTATAAATTCATAAGGAGCCAATTGGGTAGCTACGCTTTTTAAAGTCATTCTTTTGAGTAGTACTTCTCCGTTGGTCAAATGAAAAGAAACATAGTTTTGTTGTGCCATGACAAAAACCAATGTTGTTATATCCAAGTCAAAATCGTCAGATTTGATGTGGGTTTTTAGAGATAGAAGCTTATTGCTGGATTGGGTTTGTTTCTTTAATGAGAGTGAGATGTTTTTACTTCTTTTACGATACAACCGTTGCAGGCGTTCTACGTTTATAGAGGTGATAATAAAGACAAATAAACTCCCCAAAAGAAAAGTATTGCGTATTTCTTCAAGGAAGTACCGCATACTCCAGTTATCATCTTTAAGGTAAATAAGATCTCTAATTAAGAATTGACCTATCCCAATTAAGCATAGGACTATGGCCAGAAATCCTAACTCTTTATAAACCTTCCATTGTGCTTCAAGAGGTCTTAATACACCTAAAACGCCTACACATAATAAAAATACCGCCGTAGATACCAATGCATGTATGAGCGCAGTAAGAGGGTAGCTATAGACTAGTTCTGAGTGATTGACCTCAAAAGGTTCAAAAGCAAGGTCAAAAAGAACGCCAATACACAACAGGATTACACTAATGAAAAGTGCATTTTTCCAGTGGTAATAAAAGGGGTAGGCTTGTTTTAAAAAGGTCATCTTTGAGTTCTATCTCTACAACAAAAGTAAGTGTAATTTTAAGAAGATTGCGACCTAATGATGGAGGCCCAAGACCTATGCACAAATAATTAATTTGACCAATATTGTGCTTGGCTACTCTAGCAAATGAGTCAATAATCTATGGTTTGCCGTCACTGCTTACAGGAATATGGGTGTAACTTCAATCTTTAAAAAAATTGCTATGAATAAAGACAAAAAAGATAAAGACGGCAGTTATGATGCCAACATTACTCAAGAAGATTTAAATACTTTAGGATCTAAGACGCAGCAACAACGCAATAGTCAACAGGGAGACGATAGGCAATTTGCCAATCGAGAAAATCCAGTAGATTTTACTGGGTCAGAGCTTGATGTTCCAGGACGCACCTTACCAAAAGACCGCCCGCCTTCAAAAGTAAAAGATGAAGAAAATCAGCTACACAGTCAAGGTAGCGGTCACAACGATCACTTAGAAGATAATCCTAACCATTCTCCAAAAAAATAACGATGCCTTTTCTCACCCATAAAACAGAAACACAAAACGTAGACTTGTTCTTTGAAGATTACGGACATGGCCAGCCTGTAATACTCATACATGGATGGCCTTTGAGCCATCGTGCCTGGGAACAACAAATATGGGCTATTGTAGATGCGGGTTATCGATGTATTGCCTATGACCGAAGAGGTTTTGGGAATTCATCGGCGCCTTATCGCGCCTATGATTATTCTACGCTTGCTTCAGATCTACACCAAATCATTAGCCAATTAGAATTGAGTAATGTCATCTTGGTTGGCTTTTCGATGGGTGGTGGTGAAGTGGTACGCTATTGTACCGATTTTGGCACAACTAACATCGCCAAAGTTGCCTTGATAAGTAGTATCATACCCTTAGTAGCCCAAAAAGAAGACAACCCAGATGGCGTGCCAGAGTCAGATCTTTCAGACATTATAGATGCTTTGCAGGAAGATCGTGTAGGCTTTCTTCAAAATTTCCACAAAAACTTTTACAACTATAGCGAAAATGACAAGACCGTGAGTGAAGGGCAATTGCACTATGATTGGAGTATTGCCTCTCATGCCTCCCCTATCGCAACGATACAGGCAGCCTTGGCATGGGCGAAGACCGATTTTAGACCAGAACTAGACCATGTAAATGTCCCTACCCTTATCGTTCATGGAGATGCCGATCAAATCGTACCTAAAGCAACGGCTGGCGATCAGGCCGCCAAGGCAATCTCCAATAACACCTATAAAGTTATTAAGGATGGGCCGCACGGGCTCAACATTACACATAAAGAAGAACTCAACAATATATTGCTCTCTTTTTTAAAATCGTAATCACAATAACTTAGACTCCGATTGCGAGTCCCTATAAATAAATCCATCTGGTCTATAGTCCCCCCGCTTAGATCAGATGGGTTTATTTTATGTCTTAACTTGTAATCTCTAAGCTATACCCTACGCCGTGAATATTTGTAATCTTTAGATTGGGATCTTCCTTTATTAATTTTCTTAGTTTTGATATGTAGGTGTCTAAACTGCGGCCTACAAAAACACCGTGATCTTCCCAGACTTTTTTGGTCAATTCATCACGCGTGATGATTTCGTTAGGCTTTTGCGAAAATATGTACAATAACTCACACTCTTTTTTTGAAAGCACTACTTCTTTGGTAGAGCTAATAAGCTTGAGTTGCTCAGGAATAAATTCAAATAGCCCTATGGTAATCCCCTTGTATTTGGATAGCGCATGGGGAGGTTGTTTTTGCTTTGGTAAAACGACTTCAATGAGCAAAAAGATTCCAAGTACTAAGACATACAAAGGGGTTTGTTGGGGTGTCTGTAGTTTTGGAGGTTCGGTAAAGGCGACGGCTATCGTATAACAACTCTGACGTAGGGGTCTTCCTAGACAGGGTATTAAACTATTTTCGTCTGGAATTCTTTTTAGAAAACTGTAAGCGACCTCCTGATCATGACATTGTACGACCGATACACTATAGGCGGCGGGTAAGTTGGCTTTTTGAAAATGTGTATCTACCGCATCCACTAGATCTTGAGGTGTAATGGCCAAAGTGTTTTCAAACCGAAGTTCATAGTGCCCTTGTGCCACTCGGGTTACAGGCAAAATAAGCGAGGTAGAATCCATTTGTTGTAAAAGCAGTTCATTGCCCACGCTTCTAAGCGAAACCTTTGCGCGTCTATCGAGTTGGGTTGTGCTAGTATCTGTGACGGGTAATAGCCATATAAACCAAAGTAATATAGCCACACCACTAAAACTATAGATTTTGTACGTATTCATAGTATTGCAAATAACTCACAAATAATCTGCTTACCAACTTTGTTTACAGATCTTTTACACTTTTTTGACACTCTTTGCAACCTGCACTAGGCGTTACAGTTCATTTTTATACCGATAACAACGAAGTCTACTTATGGCAAACGGTATTTTTAGCATTCATCATCTATAAGGTCGGGAATGACTTTAAAACTATTGTGTTTTAAGGCAAGTCTGCAATAATCCTAGGTCTGCGGTACCCTTACTTTATGATGCATTTACTGTAGATAAGAGGCGCTGGGTTAAGTGCCTCTTTTTTTGTGCTTTACAGTCAATACTTATAACAATACAATCAGCGATAGCTTCTACAATAGCGTATCTTTCTATAACAACTAAAAAAAAAGCTATGAAATTAGAAAATCGAGTAATTATGATCACCGGCGCTTCAAGTGGAATTGGTGAAGCAACCGCCAAAAAACTTGCTGCCAATGGTGCAAAAGTAGCCTTGATGGCTCGTAGTGAAGACAAATTAAAGGAACTCAAAAGAGACATTGAGACACAAGGTGGTGAAGCCATTGTTGCCTCAGGAGATGTTACCGATAAGGATGCTTTCGCGAAAGCGGTCTCTGCCACAGTAGCGGCTTATGGAAAGGTAGATGGACTCATTAACAACGCTGGATTAATGCCATTGTCCTTTGTCGAAAAACTAAAAACAGACGAATGGGAAAAAATGGTAGATGTCAATATAAAAGGGGTACTCAACGGAGTCTCTGCTGTATTACCCGAATTAAAAAAGAACAAAGGAGGTGATATTATAAACATATCATCTATGGCAGCCCATCGTTACTTTCCTGGTGGTGCGGTCTATTGTGCGACCAAGTCTGCGGTGAAGATGTTTTCTGAAGGTTTACGCCAAGAATTGGCGCCCAAATATGGCATTAATGTCACCTCTATCGAACCAGGTGCCGTGGCTACTCAACTCACCGACACCATTACCGATGAAGATATACTCGAGAAAATGGAAGAAATGATGGAGATGGAAACACTGCAATCTGAGGATATCGCCAATGCGATTTACTATTCGCTTACTCAACCTAAACACGTGAATATAAATGACGTGTATATCGTACCTAGTGAGCAACAATAAACTTAAAAATACTACTATTTTGGAAAACGAAAACACCATAACAACCACAAATCCCACCACAGGTGAAACCCTAGAGCACTATGCGCTAATGAGTGACGAGCAGGTGACAACAGCCATAGAAAAATCTCATAAAGCTTTTGATAGCTGGAGAAAAAAATCTTTTGAGCAGCGAGGGGAGATTATTACGCAATTAGGGAAAACCTTACAAGAGCACAAAGAGCGACTCGCAAAACTTATGACCGATGAAATGGGCAAACTTTTATCTCAAAGTAAGCAAGAAGTAGATTTGTGTACTGCAATTTGCGACTACTGCGCCAATAATGCGGCCGAGGTTTTAAAAAACGAACACCGCACACTAGATGATGGCGGCAAGGGTATCATTACCTACGCTCCTATTGGTATTGTTTATGGGATTCAACCCTGGAACTATCCGTCGTATCAGGTAATACGCTATGCCATCACTAATTTGATGGCTGGTAATAGTATTTTACTCAAACACGCTGGCAATGTAAGTGGTACTGCTCAATTACTCGAGGCACTTTTTGAAAAAGGAGGCCTACCCAAAGACTTATTTACCGTATTGATTATCGATCACGATCAATCGGATACTGTAATTAACCACAAGCTGGTGCGCGGGGTTACCCTTACAGGAAGTCCTGGGGCTGGTGAAGTCATAGGTAAAAAAGCAGGGAATGCACTTAAAAAGACCGTGCTTGAATTGGGAAGTAATGATGCCTATATCGTATTGGCCGATGCCGATATTGAAAAGGCCGTAGAAAAATGTGTCAAAGGACGCATATACAATAATGGCGAAACCTGTATCGCGGCCAAGCGATTTATTGTGGTAGCAGAGGTATACGAGGCTTTTAAAGAAGGTTTTGTTAAAGCGATGTCTGAACTCAAGATGGGAGATCCTACAAAAGAAGAAACCGAGTTAGGACCTATGGCAAGAGAAGATTTAAGAGAAACCCTGCACGAACAGGTTAATAATAGTGTTGCCAACGGAGCCCAAATCTTATGCGGAGGAAAAATACCCGAAGGTAAAGGCTACTATTATCCCGCTACTGTTTTAGCTTCAGTTGACCCTGGTCAACCTGCCTATGACGACGAGTTATTTGGCCCAGTAGCTTCATTAATAAAAGCAAAAGATACCGCAGACGCTATGCGTATTGCAAATGACAGTCGATTTGGACTAGGCGGTGGTATTTTTACAAAAGATGAAGAAAAGGCTATCCAATTGGCAAAAAATGAGTTTGATACCGGAATGGTTTTTATCAATTCGTTTGGACTGGCAAATCCCAATATGCCTTTTGGAGGTGTTAAAGATTCGGGTTATGGAAGAGAACATGGCGGCTTTGGACTAAAAGAGTTTGTCAATATTAAAGCAATCATGATATCTGATGATTAGTTTGTGATAGCATGTATTGCGCTAGGGCACGAATAGAAAACTGTTCGTGCCTTTTTTTATCAGACTCCCCTATCAATAATCAGGTTGTTTCTCGCTTAGGTATTTCCAATAGCGTTTGGGTACATGGCGAATATGTAGCTTCATATTCTTTCTAGATTGGATATTGGTACTCTGAAAATAATCTTTCCACAAGCGTTGAAAATCAAATTCTTGTGCGCTAAAAAAAGCAGAATCACTTTTTGTAAAGTCAAATTGAGCTGGAAACTCCATACTAATAAAATCTACTTTTGCTAAGTCGTAAAACAAGCCGTATTTACGTTTGATATCGTAGATCATCCATTTTTGATCGGCATAACGGTTACTAAAGTGTTTCTTAATAAGTGGCAAAACATTAAAATCTGGAGCGATACTCCCAAAATAGATGCCGTCTTTGGTGAGTCTAAACCGTACAAAAGCTTCCATACGGTGCTTTTCTCGGCCTACCATTTTTGCAGTTTGAGCTATAGAAAGCATGGCAGGATGTGAAAAATCTTGATCGACACAGCGCTTTTGCGAAAAAACATACCGCATGGCTTCAAGCAACGTATCTTCTACACCAACAGTTTCGCTTAAAAAAGCATAGTAAAATCTAAATTTACCCTGAGACGATACCCGCTCAATAAGTCCTTTCCAAACGCGATTGGCTTTTTCTTGATCGGTATATATCGTTTCTAATTCCCCAAAAAGCGGTGGTTGTTCTTGTCCTAAAACACGTATACTTGCTTGTGTCATCTTTTGTTCAAAAACCACAAACACAGCGGTTAAAAAACCGTCAAAACTACCATCATACAGCAATATCCTTTCCATAGCGCGCTTAGAATAAACGGAGTTGATTACTCAAGCTAGCCGTATATTTGCTTTGTCCGTTTTGTAGAATCAAACTTTTGATTGTCTCTGCGGTCAAATCTCTTTTTTCGAAATGCTTACTATCACAAACCATAAAATATTGCGCACGATTTAGAGCGATCCCAATTTTTTTTAAATGATCCCAATTGAGTCTTCTGTAGCGGCGGGCGTGTAAAATCTTGCCTACAGATTTAAGTCCTAGACCAGGAATTCTCGCAAGCATTCGCTTACTAGCGGTATTTACATCAATTGGAAATTCATGTAGATGGCGTAAGGCCCATCCCAATTTTGGATCGATATCCAAATCTAAATCTGGATGGTTCTCATTAAGGATTTCACTTACGTGAAACCCATAAAAACGCATCAACCAATCGGTTTGATACAATCTATTCTCGCGTAACATGGGCACCTCAGCCCCTAACTGAGGCAATCTTGTGTCATTGCTAATGGGTACGTAACCCGAATAGTACACTCGTTTTAAATGAAATTGATTGTAAAAATGATGGGCCGTATGCATAATTTGGTAATCATTTTCCTGACTAGCACCAATGATCATTTGTGTGCTTTGTCCTGCTGGAGCATATTTTGGAACGCTTTTGATGAGTTTTTTTTCGGCCTTGTATTGTATGATTTCATTTTTGACCTTGGCCATGGGTTTGATAAAATCTTCTCTGTTTTTATCGGGAGCCAATTTTTTTAATCCCGCTTCTGTGGGTATCTCAATATTGACACTAAGTCTATCGGCATATAGTCCAGCTTCTCGCATCAATTCATCAGATGCACCTGGTATTGACTTGAGATGTATATAGCCATTAAAGTTTTCTTCAAGACGCAATTTTTTCGCGACAGCTACCAAGCGCTCCATTGTATAATCAGCATTTTTAAAAATACCAGAGCTTAAGAACAACCCCTCAATATAGTTGCGACGGTAAAAGTTGATGGTAAGATCGACGACTTCTTGAACTTTAAAAGCAGCGCGCTTGATGTCATTACTTTTGCGAGTGACACAATAGGCACAATCAAAGATACAATGGTTGGTCAATAGAATTTTTAATAAAGAAACACAGCGCCCGTCTTCTGTATACGAATGACAGATCCCCATACCAGTGGCATCGCCAAGTCCTTTTGAACTGTTAGATCGCTTACTACCACTAGACGAGCAGGAAACGTCATATTTGGCAGCATCGGCTAAGATTTTTAATTTTGCTTGGATTCTTTCAAAAGACATAGACACTATTGGATGTAAAAGGCGTAGACCATTATGATGCTTCAAAATTACGAATCCTATTTCAATAATTAGGTAAATATCTTAATTTTCGGAATAATTCCTAGTTATGAAAATTTAAGAGATGAATTAGCCCAATGATAGCAGAGATTGTACCTTCGAGCTATGAAAAGAAGTCTAACCGATAAAGCTTACGCCTATCTCAATAATGAACAAGGGGAACGCATTTGTAAGGATATTTCTAAACAGGCTTGCCAGCATGCACCTACAAACTATTTTTTTATACTCATCAGTAACACGTTTACCAAGTTAGGGGACACCTTGAGCAACCCAAAAACTGTTTTGGCGTGGGTGATGAGTTATGTTAATGCCCCGATTTATCTCATTAGTTTTATCGTTCCTATACGAGAATCGGGCTCAATGTTGCCACAAATCTGGATTGCCAATTTTGTAGAAACCAAAGCAAGACGAAAAACAGTTTACATTGTCGGATCTATATGCCAAGGTATTTCCATAGCGGCTATTGGAGTGATTACTTTATATGCAAAAGGCGCAGTTGCTGGTTGGTTAATTATTGGGTGTTTGGTATGTTTTAGTCTATCACGCTCGTTTTGTTCGGTATCTTCTAAGGACGTGTTAGGAAAAACGATTCCCAAAACAAGACGAGGAAAACTCAAAGGGTATACGGTTTCATTTTCTGGAGTTTTGGTGCTCGCAGCGGGACTTTTTATGATGTATCAATCTCAAAATGATGCTGGCATTACTTTTTATGCATACACCCTATTCTTTGCGAGTTTGATGTGGTTTATTGCTGCACTGCTGTTTTTTCGCATTAAAGAAGAAAAAGGCGAAACAGATCCTATTCGAAAAGGTTGGAGAGAGGTAATTACACGATTGCAAATAGTAAAGACCGACAACCATTTTAGACGCTTTGTCATCGCGCGCTCCTTATTGCTTTGCTCTGCCTTAACGGCACCATTTTACGTTGTACTAGCACAAGAAGAACACGGTAAAGATGCCTACCTGTTAGGGATCTTTATTATCGCCAATGGTTTGGCTTCAACCATAAGCGCACCTGTATGGGGTAAACTGGCAGATAAATCCAGTAAGAACGTGATGGCATTAGCCGTACTTGTCGCCTCCTTTTTAGGAATCGCTATCTTTTGCATCGTCAGTTTTTCTTCAGAATTTAAACATCATTTTTGGCTCTACCCGATCACCTATTTTATTTTAGGTATTGCTCATAGCGGTGTGCGCTTGGGACGTAAAACCTATGTGGTAGATATGGCTAGTGGCAATCAAAGAACAGACTATGTAGCTGTAAGTAATACGCTTATAGGGGGTATTTTGTTAATCACTGGTGGTATAAGTGCGCTAGCCTCCTTATTTTCTGTAGTAGGCATTATCTTAATATTATCTCTTTTTGGTCTTTTAGGGGCAGTACTGAGCTACCGCTTACCCGATGTAGAATAATATCGTCTTGTTGTATTGGACTATACTTCTCTATGCTCCTTTCTGTATTTTGAGGGTGTGGTATTGGTAAATTTCCGAAAAGCGCTATAAAAGGTGACCTTATTGTTGAAGCCACTTTCTAGTGCTATGGCTTCGATCTTATAGGGGGCGTGGGCTTTACTTTTCAGTAAACGCTTGGCATGATCGATACGGTATTTATTTATGTAGTCGTTAAAATTTTCTCTGGTAAAGCTCGATAAGGTCTGAGATATTTGGTGAGATTTTACCCCTAGCACTTGTGCCACTTCATCGACGGTTAAATTATTATCTAGAAACAACGCTTTATTCTGCATCAGCTGCTCTAAGTCATAGGCCAGTTGTTGCATATTGTCTTGAGTAAAACTGGAGTGTTGATATTTGGCCTTTATCGCTTTAAAGAATTTTGGGTCTACATACAATACATACCCGATAAGACCCACAAAAGAGGTACACACTAAGTAATACCAAGCAAAGTCATACCAACTGTTGGCAAATAAGGTAAGTAAGGTAATCACTATTGTTGTAAAGGTGTAGATAATTGTGATACCAATGAGATAGAAACGATCATTGATTTCGGTAGTATTTATCGACCTTTTTATACCATATACCAAAAGAGCCCCATAAAAGATCTGGTGCGCAGCTCTCAGATAATTGTAGATCATAATTCTATTGAGAAATTGCTCCTGATCATAAAAAAATGTCATACGTTCTTTATCAGGCAGTAGCAATATATCCAACATATGAATATTGACAATTAAAACCGGCAACAAGTGAATGAGATCCTTTATATGTAAACGTCGCTCTGGAGTTACGATCGACAAATAGTGCAGCCATAGTAAGGGGCCGTATAAAAGCCCTATGCTATAATATAATCTACCTACAAAAATGGGATAAATGGCAGGAATACCAGAAGTGCCATAAACAAAATAGGCCAACTCAAAGGCAAATAACAATAGGTATATCCCTATAGTTTTATTCTTTAAGTGACCTGCCTTAAAAAACAATCCCCCTGCAAAAAACAAGGTGATTAA
>PAUP01000089.1 GCA_002712765.1 Cytophagaceae bacterium
CTACCAAGTCAAAACGCCCTCCAATATACCTAAGATTTTTCTAACCTTTAACATCTAAGGCATCCCTTAGTGCGTTACCCATTAACATAAAGGCCATCACTAATGTCATAATGGCCAAACCAGGAATCAAAGCCAAAAAAGGCTTGCCTAAAATGATATAACTATAATGATCTTTTATCATGGCACCCCAACTGGGCATGGGAGGCTGTGCTCCAATCCCTAAAAAGCTCAATCCACTTTCTATAAGTATAGCTCCAGCAAAATTTGCTGCCGAGATCACGATAAGTGGCGCGACAATATTGGGAAGTATGTGTCTAAAAATGATACGGCTGTTTGTATAACCTAGCGCCCGAGCCGCAGTGACATATTGCATTTGTTTTACTCCCATAACCTGACCACGCACCACCCGGGCTACTTCAACCCACATCGTTAGTCCTACAGCAATAAAAACCTGCCAAAATCCTTTTCCCAAGGCCAAAGTAATAGCTATGACCAATAATAGTGTGGGTATGGACCAGGTCACATTGATGATCCACATAATACTGCGATCAATCCACCCCCCAAAATAGCCAGCCATTGCTCCCATAAAAATCCCTATCAATAAGGAGATTAACACAGCGACAAACCCTATAGAGAATGAGATGCGCGCTCCAACGAGCATTCGGCTTAAAAGGTCACGTCCATAGCGATCTGTCCCTAGGTAAAAGGTACGCCTATCAATGTCTACCATGGCGCTTTGCTCTCCCGTTGGTCGTGAATCTCGCGGGCTCGATGTATCGCTTTGCTCTCCCGCTGGTCGTGAATCTCGCGGGCTCGATTTATCGCTTTGCTCTCCCGATGGTCGTGAATCTCGCGGGCTCGATTTCGCGAAAGCGGAATTCTCTGCGTCTGCTCCCACCTTGAGCTGTTTTGAAATACCTTCAACATCTTCACCAGTGTAGGGCGTGTAGGTCAACACCCCATTGTCAAAAGAATACTTGGCGATAGGAATCTCTGTATCCGAATTTTTTTTGCCAAAAAAGAAAGTTTCAAAAAAGGATTGATCATACTCCAAGTCTGAAGGTATTGTAAGCATATCAACACTAAAACCCGGTGGTTTAGAATGTATAGAAATATGCATTTGATTGGCATTCTGGCTATTGTCTGGTGCGATTGCGTAGGCAAAAAGTGCCAATAGCCCGACGAGAGAAATCACCCCCAAACTCAAAACGCCCCAAAAATTCTTTTTGAACTTTTGGAGCGCTAATTGAGATAATGACTTAGGCGATTGCGCCATAAATTAGTCTTTTATTGCAGCAATATTTGACTGTCTAATATTGTTAATTTTTAGATCTCTTAGCACATTAATCGCCTCCTCAACATATACATCTTTGGCTAGGCTTTTATGCCAACGTTCTCTTTTTTCTTGCAAAACGGTATCTTGTTCAAAGAGTGCCTCTTCATAAGGAAGTGACTTATAACTCAAGCCCGTATTAAAATCGTTGATCGCATCAAATCGCTTGGCAAATTCTTCGCTCTTAGTTACCCTGTCTTTATATCCTTGATAACTCAAAGGCCAAGTATTGTCGTCGCGTCGCTCTTTAAGCCATTTGGCATACTGATCGATAAGTTGTAATTGCTCGCTTTTACTCATGCGCTCTTTACTGCTTTGAATGGTTTTGTCAAAATCGATATAGCCATCCCAAATTTCATAATCGGCGGGTCTGATTTTATCCCAAGGCAGAGGGTTTTCTTGATCCTTTTCTCCTACATCAATATAACTATAACGATCTGGTACCACCACATCACTTTTGACTCCTTCTAGCTGGGTAGACCCTCCGTTCACTCGATAGAATTTCTGAGTGGTTACTTTTAAAGCGCCCATATCACCATAGTCATTTTTGCGCAACCAGCGGTTGAGATCGACTACATTTTGTACAGTTCCTTTCCCATAAGTTTGCTTGCTCCCAATGATTATAGCGCGTTTGTAATCTTGCATGGCAGCGGCTAGAATCTCACTTGCCGAAGCCGATATCTCATTTACCAAAATCACCAAAGGTCCATCCCACAATATCGATTTGTCTTCGTCAACGAGAATTTCTGGGGTATCTCCATTGGAGGCTACTTGTACAACAGGCCCTTCTTTGATAAAAAGTCCAGCAATATCAACTACTGTCTTTAAGGACCCACCGCCATTATTTCTCAAATCGATAACCAGTCCTTCTACATCCTGTTTTTTAAGTCGCTCTATTTCCTTTTTTAAATCTGAGGCCGCATTGCGCTCTTTGTAATTGCGCATATCAAAATAAAATTTAGGGAGATTAATCACCCCAAATTTTTTGTCGTCTTTTTCGACAAAGGCAGACTTGGCATACACCTCCTCCAGCTCTACAATGTCACGTGTAATGGTAATATCCTGAGTACTGCCATCGAGTTTTCTTCTTACGGTTAAGGTAACTTCGGTTCCCTTGGGGCCTTTAATCAGTTTTATGGCATCGTTAAGGCGCATTCCTACAATGCTCGTAGGCTCTACATCATCTTCCTGAGCTACTTTCATAATAATGTCGCCTTCTTGAAGCTCTTCTTGTCTCCAGGCCGGACCACCAGAAATGATCTCGGTAACTAACACTTCGCTATTCTTTTTCTGCAATCGCGCGCCAATTCCTTGAAATTGCCCACTCATTTGCTGGTCAAAACGATCCTTGGCCACTGGTGGAAAATACAAGGTGTGGGGATCAAACTCTTCGACAACAGCGTTGAGAAATTGAGCAAAGTAATCCTTGCGTTCTAATTCATAAGTGAATTCAAAAAACTCACTCATATTTTCGGCTACTTGATTGCGAGCTTTTTCTTCCAATTCCTGATCGGTCATATTGGCCACTTCCTCGGTCAACTCGTCTACGGGTTCTTCTTCACCCTCTTCTAGCTCACTATCGGCTTCTGACTGTCGCTCTTGCGCTTCTTTGTAATCGTAGAAATTTCCGATGGCACTCAACTTGAGTTGTTGTCTCCATCGATCTTTTAATTCGCGTTTGTTCTTGGCAAATGACAATTTCTCGTAATCGGTGTTAATGACCTCATCTTCTGTAAAATCAAAAGGTTTTTTAAGCACGTCTTTCTGAATTTCAACTGCCTCATCTAAGCGTTGTTGATAACGGTCATATGTCAAATTAAAGAAAGTAAGATCTTTCGCCTTAATCATATCGTCTAGCTCTGTGCGATATTTCGCAAACTCGTCTACATCTTTTTGTAGCAATACCCTTCTAAAAGGATCAAGTGCATCGAGATAGTCATCAAAGACAGCCTCAGAAAACGCATCATCCATATCGCGCGCATCATAATGCCCGCGTTCTAATACATAGGTAATAAGATCTAGTAATAATTTATCCTTGTCAGGATCGTCAAAATTTTTGGTCGTAAAACTGCAACTAGCTACCGAGAATAGTAGCGCTAACGCAATTAATTTTAAGTTCCTCTTCATAAAAGCAAGTTTTATCTTCATGTAAATAGCAATTTACATTAAAAATTGTGCCATAAAATACTCTGGGCTGGTAATATTTTGTTAAACATGGACACCTTTTAATGCCGTACAATTTACGTATTTTCGTGGAGAGAAACCAATGAAGCTTATGGCTAAAAAACCACTTATACTCATTACAAATGATGATGGTATTACCGCCCCTGGCATACGCACCTTGATCGAGGTTATGTTAGAATTAGGAGACGTTGTGGTGGTCGCCCCAGACAGCCCTCAAAGCGCTATGGGACATGCTATCACGATTAATAGTACGCTTTTTTGCGATACTGTTGTTATCGATCCCGACGCGACACACAAAGAATACAGTTGTTCGGGCACTCCTGTAGACTGTGTAAAATTGGCCAATAGAGAGATTCTCAATCGCAAACCAGATATATGTGTGAGCGGGATTAATCACGGGAGCAACTCTTCGATTAATGTCATCTATAGTGGGACGATGAGTGCCGCTGTAGAAGCTGGGGTTGAAGGAATTCCTGCCATCGGTTTTTCGCTTTTAGACTATAGCCTAAACGCAGATTTTGAAGCCTGTAAAACCTTTGTACGATCTATAACAAAACAAGTGTTAGAAAATGGCCTGCCCAAAGGCATAGTCCTCAATGTCAATATTCCTAAACTAAAGAAGGATGCTATCAAAGGCGTTAAAGTGTGCCGACAAGCCAAGGCCATGTGGGTCGAAAACTTTGACAAACGCACCAATCCTATGGGGAGAGAATATTACTGGCTCTCTGGCGAATTTGTCAATCACGACAAAGGCGAAGACACCGATGAGTGGGCCCTGAAAAATGGATATGTCACTGTAGTACCTGTTCAATTTGACCTTACCGCCCATCATTTTATACAAGAATTAAATAGCTGGGATTTTAAATAGGCATTGGATTTTTCTTGCTACGCTTTCGCGAAAGCGCATACAGACTTAATTACCTTTACCACTACTAAGCAATCAAAATGAAAAGAGAACTTATAATAGGATTTATTACAGGAGTCATGGCAAATATGCTAGGTGTCTATCTCTACATACTTGCCTTCTCTGACGAGGGAATTGAGGCCACCCTAGAACAATCGATGACCGAAGGATATTTTGGAAAAATTGTAACCTTGGGTGCAGTACTTAATCTGGCTGCATTTTTTATATACATTCGTAAAAAGCAGGATTATAGAGCGCGAGGTGTACTTTTGGCAACAGTAGTTATTGGAATTGCAGTAATGATCAGAAAATTTTTTTAAGGTGAAATATTACATACTTGCAGGAGAAGCCAGCGGTGATCTTCATGGATCGCATCTTATGAAGGCGCTTTACATGGAAGATCCCAATGCCGACATTCGGTTTTGGGGTGGTGATCTTATGCAAGCAGTTGGAGGTACTTTAGTGTCTCATTATCGTGAGCGCGCCTTTATGGGCTTTTTTGAGGTAATTCAAAACTTGCGAACGATATTTGGATTTATCAAAGCTTGTAAAAAAGACATTACAGCATTTGCGCCAGATGCGCTTATTTTTATAGACAATTCGGGCTTCAATTTACGTATTGCCAAATGGGCCAAACCCAAAGGGTATTTAACACATTACTACATAAGCCCACAGGTTTGGGCATCTAGGGCTAAACGAGTACATACGATTAAGGCGACGATAGATCATATGTATGTGATTCTCCCATTCGTAGCTGATTTTTATGATAAATACGACTATCCTGTCGATTTTGTAGGCCACCCGCTTCTAGATGCCATCGCTCAAAGAGAACAAGCCGACCCTGCGGCTTTTGCAAAGCAACATGCCCTTGACGATAGACCCTTAATTGCCTTGCTCCCTGGAAGCCGAAAACAAGAAATTAAAGCCATGCTAAGTGTGATGCTTTCGGTTATTGAAGACTACCCCCATTATCAATTTGTGATTGCGGGAGCCCCTAGTCAAGATGCCGAGTTTTACGCTCCATTTTTGAAAGAATACCCCGTAAAATTGATTATGAATCGCACCTATGATGTATTGAGTTTTGCCAATGCCGCCTTGGTCACATCGGGCACAGCCACCCTAGAAACAGCATTATTTAAGGTACCTCAAGTGGTGTGTTACAAGGGCAATGCCATCTCTTATGCCATTGCCAAACGCATCATAAAGCTCAAGTATATTTCTTTGGTAAACCTCATTATGGACAGAGAGGTCGTCACCGAGTTGATTCAGCACGAATTTAACACAAAAACGCTCAAGGCAGGACTCAATCAGATTTTGGATCAATATCATAGAGCTACCCTCTTTTTGGATTATTATGATCTAGAAAAAACCTTAGGAGGAAAAGGAGCCAGTAAAAAGACAGCACAATTGATTGTTGATAGAACTAGAAGCAATAAGAAAGGATAATTCATAAATATACCAATGCGCTTTTACAAATCTTCGCTGCTTTTAGATTAAGACAGAAAAGCGCATATTTGTAACGCTTTATGCTCCATTTATGAAACAGTATCTATCGTTTTTTGTCGTTTTATTGCTGCTCACATCTTGTGGAAGCACTAAGTCTACGTACAAAAAACCAGCAGCAAACAAAACAGATCGCATTGTACTACAAGCCCAATCATTTGCTGGCACCCCTTACAAATTTGGAGGCATCACTCGCAAAGGCATGGATTGCTCAGGGCTTGTGTACATTGCCTTTCAGCGAGAACAGATTGTTTTACCTCGTGTCTCAAGAGAGATGGCCACAAAAGGCAAACCCCTCAAAAGAAGGGAAGTTAAAAAAGGGGATCTCGTCTTTTTTAGAACCAATAAGAACAGTAGACGCATCAATCATGTAGGCTTGGTCACCAAGGTCAAAGCCAATGAAATATTCTTTATTCATGCCTCAACTTCAAAAGGAGTCATCACCTCGTCTTTGACCGAAAAATATTGGAAAGATGCCTTTGTACAAGCAAGAAGGATGATCTAAACGTTTGTATTTTTTTTACCTTTAAACTACCGACACCCTGCCCAATGCCTTAGCCTATAAGTTGCTAATGCTGCGTTTAAATCTAGTTATTGTCAAAATTTTTCTTGGTCTAATTTTAGGCTTTTTTGTACACACTTTTTATCCAGCAAGCTTTAATACTAGTCTACGCATCACTACTATAGCCTTTTTATCGCTGGTCTTGCTACATCTGCTTGCCATGCGTTACAAATGGCTACCTACTAGTTTTGGTGTCCTTTTATTTATTCAAGGTGTGGCTTTAGGCATGCTGTTATCGTCATTTCATTCGCCAAAAGCAAAACCCTATCATTATTCTTTAGAGCTTCCCATAGGCAAACAGCTTTATATTGTAATGATTAGAGAGGTACTCAAACCTAACAGTTGGAGTACGAGATACATTGCCGATCTCGCTGCGATCAATAAGCAACGCATAGAGGGTGGCGTACTCTTGACGATCTCTAGAAAAAATGGCACCACCAAGTTTCATGCTGGCGATTTTGCAGCCATTCACAGCGATCTAAAGGCTTTGCCTAAAACGCGACAGCCCTATCAATTTGACTATGCGGCCTATCTAAAAACAAAACATGTTTATGCACAGTTTACTGTAGATTGTGAAGAAGTGCGTGGTTTAACTAAGGAATCTTCACATATATTTTACACCCTTTCACGCTTTCGCGAAAGCTTAAAAAGACAACTTCAAACCTACTCCTTTTCTGCACAACAACGCCAAACTCTAGAAGCGCTCATACTTGGAGATCGTACTGGAATATCTGATGATATGCGCAAGGCCTATGTCGAGGCTGGAATGATTCATATTTTGGCAGTTTCAGGATTGCACGTAGGCATTGTGTTGTGGTTATTGCGCAGGCTCACAAGCTTTATACATGCGTATCGGTGGCGTTACTGGCGCTCTGGTATCATTATCGCCTGCATTTGGGCCTTTGCTCTTTTTACTGGTGGCTCTGCTTCTGTATTGCGGGCAGCAACCATGTTTAGCTTTTTAGAGATTGGTCGTAATGTGGGCGGTCAAAATCAAACGGCCAATGCGCTTTTGTACTCGGCATTTTTACTAGTACTGATCGACCCGTTATTGCTACATCAAGTGGGGTTTCAATTGAGTTATCTGGCCGTCACTGGCATTTTATGGATACAACCTTGGCTCTCTGCCCTATTTCGGTCTCGATATCGCGTGTTGCGCTTTATATGGAACACCCTATCGGTAACGCTTGCGGCACAAATTGCAGTCTTACCATTGAGCTTGTACTATTTTCATCAGTTTCCTGGGCTATTTCTACTGTCTAATCTCGTTGTTTTACCTTGTCTAAGTATTGTATTGGTACTTGGAATCCTTGTAGTTTTTTTAGGAGCTGTCGATATGCTACCCTCTGTTGTAGTCAAAATCATTGGAAGTATCATAGAGGCGATGAATCAATTTATTGCTTGGGTGGCGCGCCAGGATGACTTTGTTTGGCGTAATATACGTCTCTCAATATGGGTGATGCTTGCCAGTTATCTAAGCATTTATGCACTTATTTTGTGCTTCAAAAAGTATAGTTACCAAAGACTTCTACTGTGTTTGTTGGTCAGTCTATTGCTATGCAGTCTTCTTTTTTTAGAACACATCCATATTCCTAGATCCCATCTGGCCATTGTAAACAAGGCGAGAAGCACACGATTGATAGCATATAGCCATAAGACCTTGCAGCTATATCACAACCACTGGGTTGACACTCTCAAGACAGAAACTGTAGTATCCAACTACCTATCGGCGGTACCCATAGAGCGATTAGATCAAGATAGCTTGCAAGCGGTGTACAGCATCAATAACAAAAAATTGCTAATTGTAGATAGCCTAGCTGTTTATGACATAGAAGGCCTTGTTCCTGATGTCATTTTGCTCACTCAATCGCCCAAACTAAACCTCGAACGCTTACTAACAAAATACCCAAAGGTGACCATAGTAGCCGATGGCAGCAATTATAAATCATATGTAGCACGATGGAAAAAAACCTGTATAAGTCGTGAGATCAACTTTCATAGTACCTATGAACAAGGGGCCTACATTATGAAATAATCTTCGTTTCTATTAAAAACTATATTCAAAATTTTCTTGATACTCTTGCCATTTTTCTGCGGTGGTCAGTTCTTTATAATCATCATTAGAAATCATTTTCAAATAAATCTCTAACTGACGTGGAGTTTTATACCCTACAACCGGCTGAATGAAATTGGTGTCTTCATCAAAAAAGACAATACTCGGATAACCCCTAATGTTCATTGCGGCGGCAAATTCGTGCTGGCTATTGCGACCTTTTCTATTGGGATCAAAATTAGGATTAGTAAAGGCCTGCCCTCTGTAGTTGATTTCTTTGGAACCTTCGGCGTTAAACTTTACGGCGTAGTAGTTTTCATTTATAAAAGCAGCCACCTGCTCGTTTTGAAAGGTATTTCTATCTAGCAATTTACAAGGGCCACACCAATTGGTGTAAACGTCTACAATAATCTTTTTTGGATTTTCTGACTGGGCAGCAAGCGCATCTTCAAAACTCATCCAGTTTATTTGTGCATAACCTTGAGTGATCACACTCAACATTAGTAGCAATAGAAGTTTTTTCATAGGGTTCATCATCTAAATGTCGAAATATTTTATGGTGTCTTACAAACAAAAAACGTTCCAAAGGTAGGAACGTTTTTTTTATAGCCATCGTATATGTTATCGCACGCCGTGCATGAGCTTTTTGATAGCAGGATATAAAGCCGCCGAGAGCACACCCAATCCTACTGCAATAGCCGTGAGCAACCAGAAAAAATAACTCAAACCTTCTGTTTGGGCTAAGCTTTCTGAATATTCACCAAAGACACCTGCCAATTTCATACCTATAGCTACGGCCAAATACCAAATTCCAAACATCATCGCGATCATTCTTCCCGGCACCAATTTGCTCACATAAGACAAAGCAACAGGCGAGATACACAATTCGCCCATGGTGTGAAAAAAGTAAACCAATACCAACCAAATCATGCTAACAGAAGCTGTCTTGGCTCCTACGGGTATGTCTGAAGAGCCAATAGCCACACAGGCCATCCCTATACCCAGTAATATCATACCAATGGCGTATTTCATATTGGCGTTAGGATTGTACTTACTCTCCCACCATTTTGAAAACAACGGGGCAAGGGTAATAATAAATAGTGAGTTTAAAACTCCAAACCAAGAAGCATCAATTTCGGCAATATCTTGATTAAACTTATCCCACAGACGGTATAAGGCGATATACCAAATAATAACAAAACTCAAGGCCAAAATTACATTGGCCAAACTATAACGCTTAAAGGTATTTTTAAATAATTTGATCAACACCCATGTGATTACCACAAGTGGAACGATAGTCATTAATGCGTCAACTACTTTGAAAATCATGGCCGAGTTGCCTTCCAAAATACGATCGGTATAATCTCTCGCAAAGATGGTTAATGAGCTTGGTGCTTGCTCGAAAATGGCCCAAAAGAAGATAGTGACAAAGGCAAAAAACACCACCGCCAGCATACGGTCTCTGGTAATTTTCGCGTAACGCGGAATGCGTAACACCAATAAAAGCACAAAGAGGATCAGTGCTGTTAATATGACCACATTAGGACCGCTTAGCCCAAACAAACTAAAGTCAAATAAATTATACGCCCCTTCAGAAATTTTACTCACTGGATCATTTAAAATCCAAGATAGACCAAGTACTGAGGCTATAACGATAAGCGCCAACTCAAACTTGGTAAAAGGATTGAGCTTGTTGTCTTCGTCGTTCTGGTCGATGACTATATCTATGTTCTTTTGTGGCTTTAAACCAATAGTTCCAAAAATATCCTGCGCAAACCAAAATTGTAGCAACCCAAATAACATAAAGATTCCAGCTACTCCAAATCCCCAACTCCAGCCTATTTGTTCACCTAAGTAACCACAGAGCAAAATCCCTAAAAAGGCCCCCGCATTTACACCCATGTAAAAGATGGTGTAAGCACCGTCTTTTTTACCAGGGCGGTCTTTGTACATCTCAGAGATAATCGAAGTCATATTAGGTTTAAAAAAACCGCTTCCAAAGACCAGCAAGGTTAATCCCAAGTAAATAAAAAACTGAGTTTCTAGCGCCATAGCTGCATGCCCTAGGGTCATTAGTAGTGCGCCTACAACCACAGCCCATCGATATCCGATCTTTTTATCGGCAAAATACCCTCCTAGAAGCGTTGACAAATAAACCAGTGAGGTATAGGTGCCAAAAATAGCAAAAGCGTGTTCTCTAGGCCATCCCCAACCTCCATCCATGATCGAGGCGGTAAAGAACATAACGAGCAAAGCCCGCATGCCATAGTAGGAAAAACGCTCCCACATTTCGGTAAAAAAGAGTACAAATAATCCTGCGGGATGTCCAATAACAGGATTTTCAAAAAACTGATCGGTTGAATTTTGTGCCATAATAGTAAGCTAGTCTAGTTGATATCTGGATCTGCAGCTTCAAATCCTTCCTGCTCTAATCCTTCTGCCGTTCTTAATTCTTCGGCGCCATGGGTAAGACGTTTAAGCGGCTTCAACAAGGCGATAACTAGGAGTCCAAAGATCACACAGAAAATGGTTATTCCTGAAAAGATGGTCAACTCACCTGCCGAAGATGCCGATTCACCTATTAAACCAGCAACCTTATTTCCTAAACCTGTTGCGGCAAAATACACCCCCATCATTAACGCTCCATACCTAACTGGTGCCAGTTTGGTAATAAAGGATAAAGCTACAGGAGAAGCACTCAATTCTCCAATGGTGTGAAACAAATAGGCTAAGGCCAACCAATACATGGCAGATTTGCCTAAACTCTCATACTCCATAGAAGCAAAGACCATAAATACAAAGCCGAGACCCATAATGATTACACCTATCGCCATCTTAAATAATGACGATGCCTCTCTCCCTCGGTTTTTCCACCACGCCCAGAAATTGGCCACGAGTAAGGCAAAAACGATGATGTAAAAGGGATTAAAAAATTGAAAGGCTGCTGCGGGTATTTCGTACCCAAACAAAAAGCGATCTGTTCTGTTTTCGGCATAGAGATTCATCAACCCGCCTGCCTGTTCGAAGGCCCCCCAAAATACGATTACAATGATAAATGACAGTAACAATACGAGATAGCGATCCTTTTCTACTTTAGATCTCAAATCGCCATAAATTGTGCTCATCATCCCTACAACAACCGCTAGAAAAACAAAAAAGATCATATAGGCCAATTGTTGTTTTTCGATAAAAAAGTATGCCGAAACCAAACCAAAAATGGCTAAAGCCAAAGTTAAGGTCAAAGGTTTTGTCTTTGAAAACTGAGTTTTAAAAATTTGTCCAATAGATACATCGTCGCTGTCCATACTAACACGTACTGGTTTGTTACCTACGTGTTTGATAAAACGTTGCCCAAACATATAAACGGCTTGTCCTAGCACCATCCCTATGGCAGCAAGGCCAAAGCCAGCGTGCCAGCCATATCTTTGCGCTACCCAAGCCACAGTCAAACTCGCCAGAGCGGCACCTACATTAATACCGATATAGAAAATAGAAAAACCCTTGTCGCGTCTTTCGTCACCTTGTCTATACAAACCTCCTACCAAGGTAGAAATGTTCGGTTTTAATAGCCCCACACCAGAAATAATTAAGCCTAGACCTGTATAAAATGCCCACATTTCTTCTATGGACAAAATTCCGTGACCAGCTACAAGTAATATACCCCCAATCATAACGGCTCGCTTTTGACCAATAATCTTGTCGGCAATAATACCTCCCGGAATAGAAGCAACATAGACTAACATCGTATACCATCCATACAAAGACAAAGCCTCAACGTCTAGCCAACCCAAACCTGGGTTATCCCCAACTGTTTGTGCTGTTAGATACAGAACGAGTATTCCTCTCATCCCATAATAGGAAAAACGCTCCCACATTTCGGTAAAAAACAGGATATACAAGCCTACTGGATGTCCAAAAAGCTCTTTTTCATGTGCTTGTTTTGTAAGTGATGACATAATTGTTGTTTAGGTTATTGTTAGGTTGTTTTATTAAAGGTTCTCCTTTATAAAATTGGTCATTTTGGTAAATAAATGCAATCGCGTATTGCCTCCATAAATACCGTGGTTTTTATCGGGATAGATCGCCCAGTCAAATTGTTTGTTGGCCTGCACTAGAGCTTCTACCAAAGCCATAGTGTTGTGAAGGTGTACATTGTCATCGGCGCTACCGTGTACCAATAAAAAGTCACCCTTTAGTTTGTCTACATGAGACACTGGCGAGTTGTCGTCATATCCACTGGGATTTTCCTGTGGTGTTTGCATATAGCGCTCTGTATAAATAGTGTCGTAGTATCTCCAGCTGGTTACAGGAGCTACTGCAATAGCCATAGAAAAAGTATCGGCGCCTTGGAACAAACAATTGGCAGACATAAAGCCACCATAACTCCATCCCCAAATTCCTATACGACTTTGATCTACATAGGCTCTTTCACCAAGTTTTTGTGCCGCAGCGATTTGATCCTGCACCTCGTAGCGACCTAACTCTTTTTGAGTCATCTTTTTAAAATCTCTTCCTTTTAGACCCGTTCCGCGAGGATCAACACAAACAATGATATAGCCTTCTTGAGCGAGCATCTGAAACCAATAATCATTAGCACCACCCCAAGAATTTTTGACACTCTGAGAACCTGGCCCTGAATATTGCGTCATAAAAACGGGATACTTTTTTGAAGGGTCAAAATTGGCTGGTTTAATCATATAAGCATTCAGACTCGCATTATTCACCTCTATGGTGAAAAACTCTTTAGGAGAAGTCAAATAGGAATTATACTGTTCCTTTAAGGCCTGGTTGTCTTTGATTACTTTGATTACTTTTCCGTCTTTGGCACTATTTAAAGTAAAACGCCATGGGGTATCTGCACTGCTGTACGAATTGATAAAATAAGTAAAGTCTGCACTAAAATCGGCACTGTTGGTTCCTTCTTCTACTGCGAGTTGTTGTTTTTTCTTACCGTTAAGCTGTATGGCGTACACCCCTCTATTGATCGAACCATTTTCGACACTCTGATAGAATACGCGTTTTGATTTGGGATCAAAACCGTAATAGCTAGTTACCTCCCATTTGCCTTGGGTTACCTGCTTTTTTAAACTTCCATCGGCATTGTGATGGTAAATATGGTTAAAGCCATCTTTCTCACTGGTCCAAATAAAGCTGTTATCTTCAAGAAACGTAAGGTTATCTGTCACATCTACATAGGCTGCATCCCTGTCTACCAAAACCACCTTAGCCAGATTGGTTCTAGTATCATAAAATGACAATTGTAAGTTATTTTGATGTCTATTAAGCGTTTGTACAGAAAGTATATTGGGGTCTTTAGTCCATTTGATCCGAGGGATATAATATCCCGCACCTGTTCCTAGGTCTACCTCAATAGCCTGAGCCTGCCGCATACCTTGTTGTCCTACCTTGTAAACGTGTAAGCTCACTGCTGCGTTTTTCTCGCCCGCTTTGGGATATTTAAAAACTTGTTGTTGCTGGTATAACTCTTTGCCAAAAATATCCATTGAAAACTCTGGCACTTCACGCTCATCAAAACGTATATACGCCAAATGCTTACTATCGGCACTCCAATCAAATGCTCTTACAAAAGCAAATTCTTCTTCATATACCCAGTCTGTGATGCCATTGATAATTTGGTTCAACAAACCGTCATAGGTCACTTGTTCTACATCACCAGTAGCGATGTCAAAAATAAAGATGTTGTTGTCTTTTCCATAAGCTACTTTGGTGCCGTCTGGTGAAAAGGTGGGTTCTTGTACCAAATCGTCAGACAACTTTGTGAGCTTTCGCGAAAGCGTATTATAAATATAAAACTCCCCTAAAGTCGATCTTCTGTAAATAGACTGTAATTTTGTTGAGAGTAAAACCTGCTCTTCTTTGGGCCCAAATTCATAACTGATAAAGTAATCTAGCCCTTCAATATCCTTAGTACTTACCGCAGTTCTCACCTTTTCTCCAGAAGTGTAATCATAGATATCGACACTGCCTATTCTCGCAGCTCTATCGTAATTCTGGACGGCATATTGGGTTCCGTTGGCCATAGAGTGCAAACGATCCAAACGTTGCATTCTAAAAGTACCATCTTTCCAAATATCTTCTAGTGTTATTGATTTTTTTTGCGCAGTAATTGCCGTAGATGCCAGTAAGAATATGGCAACAAAAAAGGAAGGAAATCTCATATGTATCTAATGAACTTTTTAAAGTGTCCCAATTTTACTAAAAATAATGCAGAAAACCACCGTTTTGTTGTTAATACTCCATCTGTATATGAGTGCAAGCAATGTCTTTTATAGACTTAGGTGTAGCACTCTTATAAATATTTTGGTTCTCCCTATCTTTGTAAAACTTCAATACATATGGAATGACCCAAAAGATCACCGGTTTTTCAAAACTGACAAAGGCAGCAAAAATAGATTGGCTTGCCCAAACCTACTTTCAAGATCAACAACAAGCTGTCGCCTTACTTAAAAGGTATTGGAATGCAGATTCGAAATTACAGCAATTACACGATGAGTTTATTGAAAATACCATTAGTAATTTTTACTTGCCTTTAGGGGTGGCTCCTAATTTTGATATCAATGGCAAAACCTACTCCATCCCTATGGCTATTGAAGAAAGTTCGGTAGTGGCAGCTGCGAGCAAAGCAGCCAAATTTTGGGGAGAACGCGGAGGATTTAAAGCTACTGTATTGGGAACCACAAAGGTAGGGCAAGTCCATTTTACCTACACAGGAACATATGAACGCTTACAAGAATTCTTTAAAGACACCCTTTTTAGATTCCATAAAGAAGCTGCTCCACTTACCCGCAATATGGAAAAAAGAGGCGGAGGCATCAAAGCGATATCACTGGTAAATAAAAGCGATCAATTACCCCACTACTATCAATTGCATTGTGAGTTTGATACACAGGATGCTATGGGTGCCAATTTTATAAATAGCTGTCTCGAACAATTTGCCAAAACCTTAAAGAATGCCTTTGAAGCCGATCGGCGTTTTAAAGACGCTGAGTCGCTAGAGATTATCATGAGCATACTTTCCAATTATGTACCTAATTGTCTCGTACGAGCCGAAGTGAATTGTCCCGTTGACGCCTTGACCGAAAAAGGAATAGAAGGTCAGGAATTTGCAGAGAAATTTGTGCAGGCTATTGCCATTGCCACTGTCGAACCATACCGAGCCGTGACACACAACAAGGGCATTATGAACGGAATTGATGCCGTGATCTTGGCTACGGGCAATGACTTTAGGGCTGTAGAAGCAGGGGTACATGCCTATGCAGCAAGAGATGGTCAGTATCGCAGCCTTACGACTGCCGAGATCAAGGAGGGTGAGTTTAACTTTGCCATAGAAATTCCTTTAGCTCTGGGTACTGTGGGTGGCTTGACAAAACTTCATCCATTGGTCAAATGGTCTATGGAATTATTGGGCAATCCGTCGGCGCAGGAGTTAATGCAACTAGTTGCTGTTGCAGGTCTGGCTCAAAACTTTGCAGCAGTCAAATCATTAACAACTACCGGTATTCAACAAGGCCATATGAAAATGCACTTGATGAACATCCTTAATCAAATGGATGCCTCAGCCTCAGAAAAACAAAAAACAGTACATCATTTTAAGACAGCCACTGTGACACATGCCGCTGTTGTTGATTTTATAACAACTCTAAGACACTAATTTGAAGCATTTTTACAGTCACGGGAAACTGCTACTCACAGGCGAATATGTGGTACTTGACGGAGCCAAGGCGCTAGCCCTTCCTACCCAAAAAGGGCAACATATGCAGGTGGTATCCTCAGAGCGTTCTGGCATTAACTGGACGAGTAAGCTGCACGATGGTAGCACTTGGTTTAGCCATCATTTTGAACTCGACCAATTGCGCACAAAAAATTGGCGTAGTGATCAAAAGGTCGTTGAGACGCTACAGCACATTTTAGAGACCGCTTTGTCGATAAGCAACATATCTTTGACCGAGAATCACGGCTTTGAAATCACATCAATATTAGAGTTTCCTCGTAATTGGGGGCTTGGCTCTTCTTCTACGCTTTTAAACAATATCGCACAGTGGTTGGATATCAACCCCTACACCTTACTTTCTCAGACTTTTGGAGGGAGTGGTTATGATATTGCTTGTGCTACAGCAAAAGGGCCTATATGCTATCAACGAAGCCTAGAGAATGTTAGGGTTGACCCAGTTGCGTTTGACCCCCCTTTCAAGGAGACCCTATTTTTTGTGCATCTAAATACCAAACAAAATAGTCGCGAGAGTATACGACATTACCGAGGCTTACAGCCCGAGAAGAGCAGCGCCCTTATCGAAAGTATTACAGCGCTTACAAACAAACTACTCCTAGTCGAAACCCTAAACAATTTTGAGCATTTGTTATTTCAACACGAAACACAGCTCGCCAAAGTCCTAAAACTTAGCAGTGTAAAAGAACGCCTGTTTCCCGATTATCCCGGCGCTATTAAAAGTCTTGGAGGCTGGGGAGGTGACTTTATCCTAGCTACAGGAGACACCTCTAGACACGACTATTTCAAACAAAAAGGTTTTTCTACGATTATCCCTTATTCTGAAATGATATTGCACTAAAAACTGCGTATAAAAAAAGGCTCACAATTGCGAGCCTTTTTCTTATGCTATAAACACCTCTTAATAGAAAGTAGCTCTGTTATCTTCTATATCGGCTGCTTTCTTTAATGCGCTAATCACTTTTGGACCTACACCATTACGTGCAGCTTGTGTTCTTTGTTGTGTAAATACCGCATAATTATCTAATGAAGGGGCTTCGGTAACCTTGGTTACTTTCACGCGATAGATACCGCGATCTCCTTCGATTAAGTCTGAGGTTTGTCCTTCGCTTAAAGCGAAAGCAGCCCCAACCACTTTAGGCTCTCTTCCAGCTCCAGCTATGGTAGGATTTGACATATTTAAAGCTCCAGCAGTTTTTACACTCTGTCCTTGATTATTTGCCATTTCTTGTAACTCTGTAGCAGTGATATTGGCTTTGATCATTTCTGCCTTTTTCTGCTTGCGTACTTTTGGAGTAATTAGCGTGGCGGCATCTTCTGCAGAGGTTAATCCCTCTTTGGTTTTCTTGGTTAATTCAACCACCAAGTAGCCATCATTTACTTGAAAACGCTTCACATCTCCTACCTCAGACTCTTCATCAAAAGCCCAAGTCACAATGCTACGCTGAGCACCCTCACCTGGCAAGGTTTCGTCAAGCGGTTTGATCGAGTTAACCGGCTTCACGGTATAGCCTTTTTCTGTGGCTATTGACTCAAAGTCTCCACTACGTGCAGCAATTTCAAAATCTTGAGTGACACTATACACCTGAGAGATGGTTTTTTCTGAAGGAAGAATTTCTTTGGCAATAGTGGCCACCTTAAGCACTTTTTGAGTGTTTTTTTGGTCGAGTACTTCAATAACGTGAAATCCGTAATTGGTCTCGACAGTTCCAATACTTCCCTCTGCTTGTTCAAAAGAGAAATCATTAAATGCTGGCACCATTTGACCATAAGGGAAATCTTCATAGACTCCGCCTTTATCTTTACTTCCTGGATCTGTTGAAAATTGCGCTGCTAGTGCTTCAAATTTACTAGGACTCCTTCTTACTACTTTTTCAAGACTATCAGCCAAGGCTTTTGCTTTCTCTTGCTCCATAGCTTCAGGACCCTGTGTCGAGATCAATATATGTCTTACTGTTGCCGTATCAGGCAATTGCTTTACAGCAACTACACGATCAATCTTCATATAATTACCGTCTTTATAAGGCCCGTATACCGCCCCAGCACCCATAGCGTACAAGGTATCTCTACTGGCAGCATTTAATTGATTTTTAAATACAAAACGATCGTTGTATGGCAAATCTGAATATTCACTTATCAATTCGGCAATGTTTTCTTCGGCTACATTTTCTAAACCTGGCTCAGTAACACCGTTATACGTGGTTTGCTTAATGAGCGTAGCGAGTTCTGCCTTTAAGGCGTTCTCATCTTCTAAAGTAGGCTTCTCTTCAAACTTAACAAATCGAATATTTCGTGTTGCGTCAGATTCGAATTCTTCCTTGTGCGCATTAATGTAAGCAGCTATATCACCTTTGGTTACCTCTACATCTGCATCAGCAATAGTAGCGTAAGGCACCTGGACATACTGAATATCGATAGTGTTTCCATCTAGCTTATAGGCTACCTCACCGTCTTTAAGCGTAGCGCCTACACCAGCCTTTACTAGATTATCATAAATAGCACGCTTTTCTGTATTGATTAAGTTTTGTTCAAAATTTAACCAGGCATTAAAAGCTTCTGTATTTTTTACAGAATTGATATAATCTTGAAGTTTGGCCTCGCTAAAAAACCCATCGGCATCTTGAAATGTTGGGTTGCTTTCTAAGGCACCTTTTAACAACTCTTGAAGACGCTCTTTGGTGACTCTAATGCCTAGTTCTTCGTATTGTTCTTCAAGTACCGCATTTTCAACCTCTCTTTCAAAAACCGAATTTACAGCTCTCATGGTAGAACCGCCTTGTCCGAGATTACGAGATTGTAATTCTACTTTACGTGCAAAGTCTTCTCTTGAGATATCCACTCCATTTACCGTTGCAATCGTATTTTGTTTTGAATCAAAAGCACCACCCTGGGTGATGATACTTGAAAAGATAAACGCAAAAAGGGCTAATGCGATTATAATTACCAAATAGATCCCTCTGCTACGTATTTTATTTAAAATTGCCATCTGTCATTAATTTGTTCAAGAATAGTGGGCGAAAATACCATTTTCTATCAAAATAAAAAATAGAAAAATGCAAAAAGAAAATAGCTATTTAATCCTGGTGTAATCGCACTTCGACAAGTTCAATTTTTGTGCTGGAAGTCTCTTTAATCAAGAACTCCCAATCGCCTATAGTAATCAAATCACCTTCTTCAGGAATGAGTTGGGCTTGGTCTACAATAAGCCCTCCTAAGGTTTCATAATTTTCGCTCTCGGCGAAATCTAATTTATAAGCTTCATTGAGGTAATCGACCTCGTGACGCGCCGAAAATAAAAAGTGATTCTCGCCCAATTGCTGCTCTTCTAAGGCCACCTGATCGTGTTCGTCTTCGATCTCTCCAAAGAGCTCTTCAACGATGTCTTCTACAGTCATCATACCACTGGTACCTCCATACTCATCGATCACCACAGCAATACTTTTGCGTTTTTTAGTCAACACATTTAATACGTCCTTAACCAACATGGTTTCTGGCACATAGACTAACGGAATCAAGACACTACTAATCGTTTTGGGTCGTTTAAACAAAGCAAACGAATGTACATACCCAATGATGTCGTCTATGGTATCTTTATAGACAAGTATTTTCGAAAGACCAGTCTCGCTAAATTTTTTACTAAGCGCAGCTGGAGTTGTACGCTCATCTACCGCCACAATTTCTGTACGTGGTATCATGACCTCCCGAGATTTGACCTCAGAAAACTCAAGCGCATTCTGAAAAATTTGAATCTCAGTATCTACCTCATCATTGTCTGAAACCGATTCCATTTGTTCCGAAATATAATTGCCCAATTCTACTTTGGTGAATACTAATTGCACCTCATCTCCATCGGTTTTAAAGATGTGTTTTAGAATAAAATCGGAGATCCAAATCACAAATCGGCTGATAAAGCTAAAAATGATATAGAAAAAATAGGCCGGAATGGCTAGAACCCGCAGCAAGCGGTTGGCATAGATTTGAAAAAATACTTTGGGCAGAAACTCGGCGGTCAGTAAAATAATGATCGTCGAGATGATTGTTTGAGACAACAGGCCAAAATCTGTGACGAACCGATTCAACCATTGAAAACTTTCGCCGAAAGGCTGCATCTCGAGCCAATGCTGCAAGAGATCTCCCATAAAATAGCCGTAAACCACTAGTGCAATATTATTGCCCAGCAACATAGTCGCGATAAACTGAGAAGGTTTGGCGGTAAGTAAGCCTAGAATCTTGGCGAGAAAGGTATTTTGTTTTTTCTCTAATTCTATATGTATTTTATTGGATGAAATGTAAGCGATTTCCATCCCCGAAAAAAAGGCAGAGAGCAATAAACAAATACAAATCACTAGGATTTGAAGCTGTAAGCTAGCCATATTTATTTGCGTTGTTCAAATTTCTTTCTGTAATGTCGACGAAAGAAAAACATCCCTACGGCTACCACAAAAAAGAAGACAAAGAGATAAGCGCGATTGCGATCGGTATTCCAAACGCTGTAAGCTTCTACGGCAGCAAGTATTGCCACAATGGGGTATAAAAATTCAAAAATCTTACTGTAACGTGTCATTGGTGCTTTCTTCTTTAAGGTATTGTTTTCCTATGTTATTTAAAGATACAAAATTCGTGAAATCTTCATTCGAATCGAAAAGATCTCCTGAGTTTCTAGATCCATCTTTGGAGATCAGCGTATAGGGCTGATCTGTAAAGATCCAATTGTGATCCTGATCCCAATACAATTGTTGAGCCTGCAATGTTACCGAATCACTAGTAACCAAGACGACATCTCCCTGCAAATCGACTAGACCAGTTTGGGTATACCGCATGGCATAAGATGAAACCACCCTACTTTTTCCACCCTCTTCGTCATAAAAGACCAAATCGATACCTTCTGGATATTCTTCAAAGGGAAAGCTTTCATTTGAAAAGTCTTTGCGCAAAGGCGTTTTAAAACGAACTGTTACCTTGCCCGAATCTGTATACTTGCCATTAATACCCGTGCCTACAGAGGCGGGACCTTCTGGTTTGCGCTTCATGCGCTGCACAGCTTCTCCCTTTCCGGTACAGCCAATAAAGAACATAGTCACAACAAGGGTTGTGACTATGTTTTTAAAACTATATGTTATACTGCCTGGCATTAGATTTTTGGAACTTTAACTGTCATTCCAATCCAACAGTTCAGCTTTACAGACTTTCCAGCCATATCGGCATTAAAAATATCTGTCTTTGTTGGTGCTTTACCTCTATAATTGGCGGCAAGTCCATTAGCAGTGCGTGCTAATCTCGGATCGACACGTCCAGCTCTAGCTACAACATCTGCAGCGAGCCAGTAAGTCGCTCTTTTTTCAAAGGTAGTACTACCACAATTGTTAGCACTTGAAGCATACATCTGTCCTAATTTTAAATAAGCTCTACCAAATGATGGATTGTCTTTTAAGGCTTTGTTATAGTAAGATCTGGCCTGACCGTAGCTACCCGATTTTCTATATCCTTCGGCTTTTTGATAATTAAGCGCCGCACGCTTTGTAGGATCTTGTTCTAAGGCAAGTGCTTGCTCAAAGTATTCTTTCTCACAGGCATAATCTCCAGCCTCTCTACATAAGATCATCAAATACTTGGCAGAATCTGCAGATGGCTTTAAAGTGTGTAACTGCTCTACCAACTGCTTAAACATTGGATCTGTAGTACACTCCTTGCTCAACATACGGCTAGCCGCTTTGTTGATCCAGTCGATATCATTTTTATTTTCCTCAAATTGTTTTTGGTATAAAGGCACCAAATTCTCACAATCTGCTAAGGTTCCCAAAGTACCGTCTACAGAACCAGCAAAGATTCCGAAAGCTTTAAGATTGGTCTCATAGGCTTTTTTGCGTCTTCCTTCTTTTCCAGTCAATTGCTGTCCGGCTTCTTCCTTTTCGACTAGCTTTTGCAGTTTACCATCTAAAACAGTACCCTCTTTACTCAGCTTCTCTTGCACCTCATCATAAAGGTCAAAGATTTCATCCAAAGGTTTTACGCCTTGCTCAAATAAATTTACCGCTAATTTGAAGTAAGTATAAATACTTTTAGAACTCTTGATCGAAGCTCTATCTGTAGTCCATGCTTCATTAAAAATGTCATATTGACTCTGAGTCGTTCCTAATTTATAATCGTACATATATTGACCGATGTCTGCGGCGTTTTCACCCTTTGGTGTTTTGGCAGGGAAAAACTTTTCTCTCATTTTTAAAAGATCAATGATCTCTTGAGCTTTAGCTTTTTGAGCATCACCAGATGCTTTTTTCAAGTCTGCCTTTAACATTTTTTCACCGTATTGGTAGATAGCTAAAGACGCGCTTGGACAGTCTTTTTTAAGGGTTTCAAAATACGGTCTAGCGACATCGTAGTTCTTTACTTTGGCTGCCTCCACAAAAAGAGATAGCGTCGTTCTACATTCTTCACTTACTTGTGCTTCAGTAGTATTAAAGAATACCCCAGCAAGCAACATGAACAATAATGCGGTCAATTTAGTTTTCATCATTCTAGGTTTTATGCTATTAATTAAATTTTGTCTTCTGAAACCAAATGTCGTTGAGAGAAAAACTCACATACACATTAAAAAAAGTTTCTTCGACTAGGTTGGCGTTTGTAGTGCCACGCTGTCCAAATTCAAATCCAAGGTTTGCATTACTTAGATAACGTCCAGCGGGTAGTCCTAATCCAAAAGATATGCCAAACTCGTTTATCGCCTCGTCTTCAATTACAATCCCACTCTCTTCATACCTAAATCCAGCCCTGTAATTTACTCGCTGCCAGTAACTTGTTACCGAATTGTATTTTGGCACATAAAATCCTCCTACACGTATCTGCGTAGCGTCTTCAAACACTACATTATCTAAAGTAAAGGTGCGATTGGTAAAGTTACTAGATTTTTGTTGGGTAACCTCACCTCCTACAAACCATTTATTACGCGCTCCTACCCCTAAGCCCAAAGTCAAAGAAGAAGGATACTCAAAATCGGTATCTGGCACATTGATATCTCTGGTATCTAAGGGTTGTATCAACCCGAGATTATTAAAGAGTACCGATGACACACTTCTGGTATTGTCAGAAGATATATCGCTTGCCGGCACATAAACTACAGAAGAGTATAAAGTCATCTGTTCATTGAGTTTTGCCTGATATTGTGCCGCAATGTCAAAAGTCAACCCACTCAGGTCAGAACGATTTCTTTCTTGAGTTCCCAACTCGACGTTTTCTTGCGTTCTCAATGACTCGTTTTGAATATTACCAAAATTGTAATTGACGTTTACCCCAATATTTAATCCTTTAAAAACATTGTATCCTGCACCTAAAAAAACGCGATTGATCCCACCTCGTCCCGAAAAGCGATTAAAAGAAAAATCAGTGCCATTGTCAATTCTATACCCTACCGAAGTATATGGCATAAGACCAAAACTCACCCCGAGCTTTCGCGAAAGCGGAAACCCTAATGCCAAATAATCAAAAGTAGTCACCGAAGTTTCATTTTGAGTATTGCTGTCTTCTATGGTACGTTCTGAGTGACTTCCCCCAACTGTGAAAGTGACAAAACGCAAATTTCCTAAAGCAGCAGGATTGGTAATATTAAGATGCAAACTATCTCCATAAGTACTCAATCCGGCCATAGATCGGTTTTCTACAGTGCCCTTAAATTGCTGTGTACCTATTCCGTAAAATGAATAAGGAGAAGCAGTTGCTCCCTCTTGACCATAACTCACTAAGGTCACCAACACTAGCACTGCTAAACATAAATTTTTAATCATTCGTCAATTTTAAAATGTAATTAAGTCCCTCCAGCAAAAAATTTGAGTGCGCAAAGATGCTATTTTTTAATCGTTTTGACAACACCTTAGCGTCTCCACCTGTTAAAACGACAATAAGGGGATCATATTTTTCTTTGTATTGCAAAATTATACCATCTATCTCTTGCACAAGCCCGCCAATCACTCCAGAGTGAATCGAGCTACTTGTCGTATCGCCTATTAATTGAAAATCTTCGGTTACCGATAGTAAAGGCAACTTTGCGGTATGCTTATGTAAAGCGGCATATCGCAAACCCAACCCAGGAGATATGGCGCCGCCGTGATAGTTGTTTTTGGCATCGATAAAATCATAGGTTACACAGGTGCCTGCATCGATTATCAAACCGTTTTTTTCTGGATACGCTTTCGCGAAAGCGGCCACAAGCCCAAGACGATCTACCCCTAAAGTATGCGGGGTTTGATACCTATTATGAAAAGGCATGGGTGTACGATGATCTAATACGACGGTAGGAAAACGATTTTGAATAGCGCGCATTTGCACCTCAGAAAGATTGCCTACACTTGCAATAATAGCCTTTGTAATGGCAAACTTACTAATGAGTATTGGCAAAGCGGCTGTAATATGATCTAAGACCACTTCCTGTCTTTCGAGAAGTTTGTCTTCTTTAAAAACAGCAAGTTTTATCTTTGTATTTCCTGCGTCAACTACAAGTTGCATGTGGTCATAAATAAGGCTCCAAAAATACAAATTGCGAGATAGGCCGCTGTTAATGGAATGGTAAAAGAGTGAATTGTGCAAAATTTATTGCAGTTTCAACAATATTCAGTGCTTATTAACAAGGAATGAGGTGTAGATTGAACGGTGTTTCATTTTTCACTAAGTTTGTTAACACAGGTTAAAAACTAGCTGGTAACTACTGTGCTGATTGCTACGCTATTGAGCGTTTTTGATAGACATTTGAGTCTGTAACCCTAAAAACCCTCAATTATGAAAAAAGCAATTTTTGCGGTAGCTATGGCGTTTGCCATTTTTGCAGTTAGTGCAGCCACCAACAATGCCCCAAATGAAAGCTACATCGACAAGAACAAAGTTGAAGTCCCGCCAAACGGATAGAAAATCCCGTTTTATTTTTGGAGGTGTGATTGCTATTATCTTAGTCATCACACCTTTTTTATTTTATCTCTACAAATATGCCCCCGCCGATTCTAATGTATGGGAAACCTCGTTAATCACTATAAGAAGTGGTGGGTTTACCACGGTCCAAGGCTTTATGCATCAGTTGATTTCTAAGGCAACCTTTGTTCTAATTACCACCCTCTGGTTTATTACCTCTCGAGATTGGTGGAAATGGGCGATCCTAGTTCCACTTATCATGTTTTTGTTTCAACTATCTGGAGTAGTAAACTATCAAATTGACTATATCGACAAATTTGATTTCTGGTATGCGCTCCCAGTGATCACTCCTGTGATAATCATTTTGATATGGATAAGCCATGAACTGAATAAAGTGGTGGGTGATCTCGATCTAAAGGATGAAATCGAAGACGAACTAGAACGCTATAATCAACAGTAGTATCTGAGCGATGGATGATTCCCGCTTAAGCTCCCTGCTGATAAGCCTTTCAAAAGAAATGTTAAAGTTTTTGATAGTTTATACTACTTTTCGATTTTCGTTGTTATTATCGCTACAAATTGGTTAAATGAGGTCGGGAGTTACCAATATTTTGCTTCTCCTTAGTACTTTTATCACTTATTCAAAAATCCTACAAATACTTACATTTTATGAAAAACATTTTTCTATGTGCCCTTCTACTTGGAGCATCAACTATTTTTGCACAAGGCCCAAGTGTTGACGGTGCACGCGCCGCCAATTTTTTAAACACTATAGATAATCAAGGAGCGGCATTTGGATCTTCTTCCCTTATTCGCAACCCGAGCAATAGCATTACAGGATCGGTACATCTCTTTGATGATTGGTCAAACAAGGGTGTTGCAGTCATTTCTAATGACCAAAAAGTAGCGGTTAATAAACTAAATATCAATGTGCAACGCAATACGGTAGAAGCCAGAATAAACACAGACTCTATTTTTACATTCAATCTTGGAAAGATCGATAGGGTGATTATCCAAAACAGAACGTTTAAACAGGTATATTTTCCAATTAAAGAAAGTAATCGTTTACTAGAGATCATTGGTAGCTCTGATGATTTTGTTATTTACAAAGATTACGAGATTGACATTAAAGAAGGAAACCCAAATCCTATGCGCGGGGCACAAAAAGACCGATTTATTATCAGAGATCAGTACTATGCCCAAATTGGAGACACCTTTAAAAAGTTTAAACTCAAAAAGAAAACAATACTTAAAGCCGTAGGTGCAAAAGCTGACGAAGTAGAAGAATTTGCAAAAAAGAACAAATTTAGTTTTAGAAAAGACGAAGATGTTGCTAGAATCCTACAACATTACAACGCGCTTTAAGTCTAAACAAACAACAATGTAACGATGGCTCTCTGTACGGAGAGCCATTTTTTGTGCCCCAAAATAAAAGTAAGACCGCCCTTGTTTACATAAAGGAATGACGTTTTGGATAGTTATCAACAGCCTTCACTTAAGTCATAGCAACTTCTTACATTTGAATACTAGACAAAGGCAAGTCCAATCTCTCCCAAAACTGAGGTTATTTTCGGGCTCAATATCCTGAAAAGACCTGCCTCCAAGATCAATCTCGTGACCAATACTGAAGAAAACACTCAAAAAAGGCTCTTTTTACTGGACGCCTATGCGCTAATTTTTAGAGGCTATTACGCCCTGATAAAAAACCCTAGAATCACCAGCTCGGGTATGGATGTGAGTGCCATTATGGGATTTACCAATAGCTTATTTGATGTAATTAGAAGAGAGCGCCCCGATCACTTAGCCGTAGCTTTTGACAAAGGCGGGAGTAGTGCACGCACCGAAGCTTTTCCGGATTACAAAGCCAATAGAGATGAAACCCCTGAAGCCATTCGCATCGCGGTACCTCATATTAAAGAAATCCTGAGTGCCATGCACATTCCCTGTATCGAAGAAGAAGGTGTAGAGGCAGATGATCTTATTGGTACTTTGGCCAAACAAGCCGAAAAGGAAGATTTTAAAGTATTTATGGTCACCCCCGATAAAGACTATGCCCAACTGGTTTCTGAAAATATTTTTATGTACAAACCTGCCCGAATGGGTAATGGTATTGAAATATGGGGCATACCGGAAGTTCAAAAACGCTTTGAAGTAGAACGCCCAGAACAAGTGATTGACTATTTAGGGATGATGGGAGATGCTTCTGATAATATCCCTGGATTGCCTGGCGTAGGTGATAAAACCGCCAAAAAGTTTATCGCGCAGTTTGGATCTATGGAAGGGCTTCTCGATAATATCGATCAACTCAAGGGCAAAATGAAAGAAAAAGTAGCCGCCAATGCCGAATTAGGGCTGCTCTCTAAACAATTAGCTACCATTATGCTTGATTGTGATGTTAGCTTTGATGCCAAAGATTATGAACTATCAGAGCCAGATATTGCGGCGGTAGGTAAAAAATTTGACGAGTTGGAGTTTCGGCGTATGAAAGATCAGTTTGCCAAGATCTTTTCAAAAGAAGCCATAGAAAATACAACGACACCTGTGGCTCAGAAAAAGACATCGGCTCCAGCAGGGGCTGGTCAATTTTCGCTCTTTGGTGGAGATGGAGCTACGACTTCCGATATTATGGAGGCTGCCTCTTCACGTAAGACAATTAATGACACCGCGCATTTTTATCAGACGGTAGCACCTGGCATGGGTACCAAATTATTCATAACAAATCTACTGCAACAGACTTCGGTTTGTTTTGATACAGAAACAACTGGGTTGGACCCTTTAGAGGCCCAACTCGTAGGCATCGCCTTTTCTTGGGAAGCAGGTAAAGGTTTTTATATGCCTTTCCCAGAAGACCAAAAAGAAGCCCAAGAACTCATCGAAGTGGTTCGCCCCTTTTTTGAAGCCGACCATATCGAAAAGATTGGTCAAAATTTAAAATACGATATCAAAGTACTCGCCAAATACAATATTGAAGTAAAGGGAAAATTGTTTGATACCATGCTGGCCCACTATCTGATCAATCCAGATATGCGTCACAATATGGACGTACTGGCAGAGACCTATCTCAATTACACCCCTATTTCTATCACAGAACTTATCGGTAAAAAAGGAAAGAACCAACGCTCTATGCGAGAGGTCGCCTTAGACAAACAAACCGAATATGCTGTAGAAGATGCCGATATAACCCTGCAGCTAAAAAATCATTTTGAAAAAGAACTAGAGCAAGCCGGAACACGCAAACTTTTTGAAGAGATAGAAATTCCTCTAGTGAGAGTACTCGCTGCCATGGAACTAGAAGGCATCAACCTCAATGTCGATTTTCTCCAGCGTCTTTCTGACGATTTGGATCGGGATATTCAAAAATTATCTGAAGCCATTTTCGCGGAAGCGGGAGAAGAATTTAATATTGGCTCCCCTAAACAATTAGGGATCATATTATTTGAAAAGTTAAAACTGGTAGACAAACCTAAAAAAACCAAAACAGGACAATACTCGACCGCAGAAGATGTCTTGTCTTATCTGGCCAAAGACCATGCGATTATTAGAAACATTCTCGAGTATCGCGGCCTAACCAAATTAAAATCGACCTATGTTGATGCTTTACCTACTCAGGTAGCTAAAGATCAAAGAGTACATACCGATTATATGCAAACGGTAGCGGCAACGGGAAGACTAAGCTCGAATAATCCTAATTTACAGAATATCCCTATTAGAACCGAACGCGGTAGAGAAGTGCGAAAAGCCTTTGTGCCTCGTGATGATAATCACAGCTTGCTCGCAGCCGATTATTCTCAAATTGAATTGCGTATTATCGCAGCCTTAAGCCAAGAAGAAAATATGATCGAAGCCTTTAAAAACGGCGAAGACATTCACGCTTCTACTGCGGCCCGCGTCTTTAATGTTAGTTTAGATGAGGTAACGCGAGAACAGCGCAGCAATGCCAAGACAGTCAACTTTGGTATTATTTATGGCGTTTCTGCCTTTGGATTGAGCAATCAGACCGATCTTAGTCGCTCTGAGGCCAAAGAATTGATAGACACCTACTACAAGACCTACCCCAAACTTAGAAACTATATGAGTGATCAGGTAGACTTTGCCAGAGAACACGGGTATGTCAAGACGGTGCTGGATCGCAGGCGCTATTTAAAGGACATCAATTCTGGTAATGCGGTGGTGAGAGGTGCTGCCGAACGCAATGCCGTAAATGCCCCTATTCAAGGTAGTGCTGCCGATATTATCAAAATTGCGATGATCAATATTTACAACAAACTTCAAGAAGGCAATTACAAGACCAAAATGTTATTACAGGTTCATGATGAACTCGTTTTTGATGTCCCTAACCAAGAGTTGGATACGATGAAAACGCTTATAAAATCAGAAATGGAACAGGCTTTTAGTCTTAGTGTACCACTTGATGTAGAAGTGGGTCAAGGTCAAAATTGGCTCGAGGCGCACTAATTCTATGGGCGGTCATAAGGCCAATCATCACTCAAAATTGCTCAATTGATTTGATTTGTTGAGCTCCTTATTTAGGGTATCTCACTCCATTAGATCAGGTTGACTATCGACAATTTCGCTTTTGCGAAACCGAGCTTGCGAGGTTCACGACCGCAGGGAGAGCAACGCGATAAACCGAGCTAGCGAGGTTCACGACCGCAGGGAGAGCAACGCGATAAACCGAGCTAGCGAGGTTGACAACCTAGGGAAGAAAATGCTAAAGCAGATACTTACAGCACAAATCTGTAGGTCCACTTGACTAAAAAGGTATTTCTAATCTGACGATCTAAGACCACACTCTCGGCAGCGTCAAAGAGACCATTGTCAATATCGCTGATCCCTTCGATCCCTTGTGACCAGACCAAAAAGAGCTCTGAACCAGGAATGTATTCCCAACGCAAAACCAGATTGGATCGGAATTGCACAAAGTTAAAGTCGGGATCACCAAAACTGTAGTCGGTAGTACCATCGGTATCTTCATCGACCGCATATACCCCCTCGTTAAAAGAGATTTGATTGTCGTTATATCGAGTGATTCGCTGATTTAAATCTTCGTTAGCGGCATTGTTTACATAGTTGAACTTATTAAACTTGGCCTTAAATATAAAAGGCTGCCCATAATATTGAATGGTGAGATTGGGATTGATACTGTAATTGACCCGTAAGGTCATACTTAAATTTTCGTTATCGATATTCCCTAAAATATAACGCGGGCTACCGTCAAAATCGGCCTGAGTAACATATTGCGTTTGATTTGGATTTTGCTCGTATTCGTTAATTAAAGAAAGACTCAAGTTATCCAAGGGTTGGTAGAAAAACCGAAGCACAAATCGCTGAAATGAAAAGTTGTCTTGCTGAGCCTGCGAATAAACATAGCCAGCATGCATGGAGAATTTCTTTCGCGAGTCTGTACCTGAAAATAAAAAAACAAAGTTTTCATCAGAAAATCGCCATCTTGGCCCACCTCTTAAAAACGTATTGGTAAAAATTCTCGGTTTATGACCTATTCCCGACTCTGACCACCAATTGTTTTTCCAATTGACGTAGCCTTGTACTTCGTACTGTATCCGGTTGTAGTTGCCCTCAAAATCATATTCGGTAAATTGACTAACCCCAAGGTTGGCCTGACGAAACCATGAAGATGGTTTGTTCCAAAAACGTCTCACATTGGCAAACTGTCTAATTTGATCGGCCTGACGCAAAAATCCGATATCGTTGAGTTCTAATTCTGGTGAGCGCCAGTTGCCACCCACATTGTAACGCCACTCACCACGACCACGACCTATTTCAAAATTACCCCCACTCCCTGTCAAACTGGTCTTTGTAGGATCTACTTGTACATGTGAGGCATCTACCCTTTGAAAGAGATGCGTCAAGGAGGTTTGGGTACGGCTAATCGCCTCTGGGCTGCCGTTTACCCTACTTACGATACCGCGTCCGGATAGATAGTACTTACGGTCATTCCAATTGTGATTAAAATCGATGCCTCCAGTATACGCCTGTTTGTGCAGAAAAGATACCTCGGGTTGCATATCGCGATGCGTCGCCGTAAAAATACCCCCAATAAAGGAGTTTCTATCATTGAAATCTTTTTGAACGCGACCTACAAAATAATTGGTCAAAGGCTCTACAAGATCTTTACGAGGCGTCCCCAAAGTACCCTCCATTTCGAGAGGATCGGTTATTTCGTCTCTGTCGTCTAATGCTATCTCGGCAAACTCTTTGGCGGTAACACTCTCTAACACGCCAATAGTCCAACCGTCTTTGGTCTTACCGCTAAACTTTGCAGCTCCCAGAATTGTACTATTATTGGGAAAATCGACAAACTCCCCCTTAGATCGATCTCCAGTGGCATTACCTTGTGGCGTGCGTCCAATACGTCTTGAAAAAAAGACATTATCGGCATTTCCGCCTACGCGAAAATCAAACACGCTTTTGTTTTCTACAAAAAATGGACGTCGCTCTTGAAAGAATATTTCAAAACCATCAAGGGCTATAGCGCCAGGATCGGCATCTACTTGTCCAAAATCTGGATTGATAGTAAGGTCAAGGGTAAGGTCATTGGTCACTCCAATTTTGGCGTCAAGACCTCCAGTAAGACGCGTATTGCGGCCATCTCTAAATGGATTACCTGCCTCAGCCTCAAAGGTATCCAACTGACCTACGATATAGGGTTGAATTTCTAATTGCTTTTGAGGTTTTAGCCCTTTAAGACCTCTTAATATGCCAAACTCGCTTACCCAGCCAGGAGGATTGGCAGGTACAGGCTGCCATAAAGAACGTTCTTCATTGGCAAAATAGCGTCTGGTAGATTGAATACCCCAGACCTGTTCCTGTTCATTCCCAAAACGCAATTGACTGAGAGGAATACGCATCTCGGCGGTCCAGCCTTCTTCGTCCTGAGCGGTGGCCAAATACCAGATCGGGTTCCAACTGTCGTCAAAATTTCCGTTGTTTGAGACAAATTCGTCTCCTTTTACTCCAGATACTGAAGCGGTAAACGAAAAGGCGGTACGATCATCGTTATAACTATCTATATTGAGTTCTACCCAATCTCCTGGAAAATCGTCGCGTCGTCCTAGGCGTTTTTCAATTTTAGACAAGTCAGATTCGTAACAGCGAAAGGCGACATAAAGATTTTTGTCATCATAGGTGATTTTCATTTTTGTTTGCTGGGTGGGGTCGGTACCTACATCAGGTTCGAACTCTACATAGTCGGAGGTCCACACTACGCTGTCCCAAGCGGGGTCTGTCAAATTACCATCGATTGTAGGTGGAGAAGTCTGAATTTTTTGAGTGGTGTAAACGCGTCGCTCATACATACTTGTAGTATCGACAACTTGTGATTGTTGTGCCAGCAAAGCAGAAGAGTATATACCAAAAAAGAAAAAGAGCGCGATGACTGCTCGCCATTGATTGATTGAAAACATGATGGGTAAGTGTTTGCCTGTAATGACTTGTAATTTCTATTGCTGTGACAGAATAGCAGGGCTTTTAAGTTTTTCTTAACACTTTTAACATATAAACACCTTAAAAAAAGAAGGCTGTCGCCCAACGCTCGGCATGGACTTTTCAAGACAAAAAAGCAGCTTTTGGCAAAAGCTAGCTAACGGCACTTAGGCCTTGAAACTGAAAGTCAAAAAAGCAAATGATAACACCTTAATATACGCCCAGTTAACCCAAGTCCAAACAGGCCTTAAAATATTATGCAACTGCTATTTGCGGTATTAATAATATGTTGTACTTTTGCACTCCTGTTTTTACAGGAAAATGGAATGTTTAATTAAAATTATTTAGTGTGAACACATTAAGTTACAAAACAGTATCAGCAAATAGCGCTACCGTAAACAAGGAGTGGGTATTGGTTGACGCTGACGGACAAACGCTAGGTCGTATGTCTTCTATCGTAGCTAAATTGTTGCGCGGTAAGTACAAAACAAACTTCACCCCTCACGTTGATTGTGGTGATAACGTAATTGTTATCAATGCAGACAAAATCAACTTGACAGGTAAAAAGTGGACTGATAAATCATATATCCGTCACACAGGTTACCCAGGTGGACAACGTAGTCTTACAGCAACAGAGCTTTTCGATAAAGACCCTGCGCGCCTTGTAGAAAATGCAGTAAAAGGAATGCTTCCTAAAAACAAATTAGGATCGGCCTTATTCCGCAATTTAAAAGTGTATTCGGGAACAGAGCACGATCAAGAAGCTCAAAAACCGAAAGTAATTAACCTTAACGAGATCAAATAATGGAGAGAATTCACAAAATCGGTCGTCGTAAGACAGCAGTAGCTCGTGTTTATCTTTCTGAAGGTAAAGGTAACATTACTGTAAACAAAAAAGATCTTGCCAACTATTTCCCAACGGCTACCCTACAGTACAAGGTAAACCAGCCACTTGTCTTGACAGACAATGACGGTAACTTTGACGTAAGTGTAAACGTATACGGTGGAGGTATCACTGGCCAAGCAGAAGCGATTCGCCTAGCACTTTCTAGAGCTATGTGTGAATTGGATGCTGAGAACCGTCAAATTTTAAAGCCAGAAGGCTTATTGACAAGAGACCCAAGAATGGTTGAGCGTAAGAAATTCGGACAGAAGAAAGCGCGTAAGAAATTCCAGTTCTCTAAACGTTAATCAATTAATAACAAACATGTTGTCGTTGCTTGTTTCGCTTTCGCGAAAGCTGTATCAAAAACAGCAAAGCGTCTATCGAAGCAAGGTTAGTTTAGCATCTAAACCCTGACCAGTTCAAGGTTGCTAATTTAAGTCCAACGGAACGTAAACTATTACAAAAATGGCAAACAACATAGAAGTTAAAGATTTACTAGACGCAGGCGTTCACTTTGGACACCTCACTAGAAGATGGGATCCTAATATGGCACCATACATTTATATGGAGCGTAATGGTATTCACATTATCAATCTTTACAAAACAGCTGCAAAAATTGAAGAGTCTTCTGAGGCTTTGAAAAAAATCGCAGCATCAGGTAGAAAAATACTTTTTGTAGCTACCAAAAAACAAGCAAAAGAAATCGTAGCTGATAAAGCGACAAAAGCTAGCATGCCTTACATCACAGAAAGATGGCCAGGAGGAATGCTAACAAACTTTGTAACGATTAGAAAAGCTATCAAGAAAATGCAAACCATCGATCGCATGAAGCAAGATGGTCGTTTTGATACGCTTTCTAAGAAAGAAAAGTTACAAATGGATCGTTTACGTGCAAAACTCGATAAAAACTTAGGATCAATTGCAGATATGACTCGTCTTCCAGGCGCCTTGTTTGTAGTAGATATTAAAAGAGAGCACATCGCAATCAAAGAAGCTCAAAAATTAAACATTCCAATCTTTGCGATGGTTGATACCAACTCTGACCCACGTCAAGTTGATTATTTGATACCATCAAATGATGATGCTTCAAAATCGATTGAGAAAATCGTAGGATACGTTTCTGACGCAATTATAGAAGGTCTTTCTGAGCGTAAAGCTGGTAAAGAAGCCGACGAGTCTGCAAAAGCTGCTGCTAAAGCACCGGCCAAAGCGGCTCCAAAAGCTCCAAAGGCTGAAAAAGCTCCAAAAGCAGAGCCTGCAAAGACGAAAGTTGCTGCAAGCGAAGAAGAAGAGTAAACAACAATTTTTAGTATACAAAAAGTCGTTTAGTTACTTTCTTAACCGAAAAAAATTAAGCGACTTTTTTTAATTAATCAAATACATACTACAATGGCAAAAATCACAGCCGCAGAAGTAAATAAATTGAGAAAGTCTACCGGAGCCGGTATGATGGATTGTAAAAAAGCCTTAGTTGAAGCTGAGGGCGATTTTGACAAAGCAGTGGCAATCCTTCGCAAGAAAGGACAAAAAATTGCAGAAAAAAGAGCCGATAGAGATTCTAGTGAAGGTGCAGTAGTTGCAAAAATTAATGACGACAACACCAAAGGTGTGGTAGTATCATTAAATTGTGAAACTGATTTTGTTGCTAAGAATGATTCTTATGTAGCCATGGCCAACAAGATGGGTGACATCGCTTTAGGCACATCGACACTTGAAGAATTTTTGGCCGCCGATTACGACGGGATGACTGTGTCTGAGAAATTGATCGAGCAAACTGGTGTAATTGGAGAGAAAATAGAAATAGGTGGTTTTAAAACTTTAGAAGCACCATTTGTAGGCTCTTATGTACACGGTAACAAAATTGGTGCCCTAGTAGGTCTTTCTAAAGCTATTGATGGCGCTGCCGAATTGGCCAAGAGCATTTCTATGCAAGTAGCCTCAATGGGAGCCACTACGCTTTCTTATAAAGATTTTGATCCAGCTTATGTAGCTTCAGAGACTGAAGCGCGTATTGCCGTGATCGAGAAAGACAATATCGAACTTGGTCGTTTAGGTAAGACATTAAAGAATGTACCACAGTACATTTCAATGTCTCAACTTACAGACGAAGTACTTGCCAAGGCAGAAGCTGATATTAAAGAACAACTAAAGGCCGAAGGTAAGCCTGAGCAAATCTGGGACAAAATCGTTCCTGGAAAGCTAGAGCGTTTTATCTCAGACAATACGACCTTAGATCACGAACAGTGTTTACTAGACCAACGATTCATCATGGACGACAGCATGACTGTTGCAGAATTTGTTGCTAGCAAAGGTGATGTCGAAGTAGTTGGGTTTGAGCGCGTTTCTCTAGCCTAATTTGCTCCATATACTTTATAAAAAAATCCCGATGTTGCACATCGGGATTTTTTTTATTTGTAAACGAAGTAACTGTCTTAATTGGTTCTTCTAAGTGCTAAAACTCCCAAGGCTGGTGTCAATCCTCCAGTTCCAAATGGAGCCTCATTAATAACACGTATCGTTTGTCCATTTGATGGTTCATTGTCTGAGGTATACGTTGTACCGGCATCGGTGCCGGCATCAAGTGGGGCAAGTGATATCTCGTCACTTTCTATAAGGCTTATACCATCTGAGGCAATCACGTTAAAGGCATCTACACCTACAAACCAATCTGGGCTTGGATTGAGTTTGGCTAAAAACGTTATACGTGTATTTGAAGGAGAGACATTGATTGAAGTAACATCTGTCGTAGTTGGTCCAGTACTACCACCCGTTACAATCATTGTAGTCACTTCCATTCCTTCTACACCTTGGGTTAAAGCCGAGGCCAAGGTATCTGCATCTCCATCTTCGGCATAGGCTTTAAAAGCTTCTGTGGCCACCTGTCCAATTCTAAATACTGAAACATCAGCAGGATGTGCTATAGCCAATATAGGGCCAAAGGTTGCATTGCTTGGATAGTCTGTTGGAAAGCTCTCTTCTGTAAAACTAGGTGTAAATGTCAATTCATAGGTGGCCGTTGGTGTTACACCTCCATCGTCATCTCCACCCCCACCTGTAGGTGTACCATCATCATCACTTGAACAGCCCACAAATAGAATCAGGGCAAATGCTATAAAAAATCTTGAAATCAATGTCATCTTCTGTTGTTTTTTGTTTGTAATAGAACACACATTAGCTGTGCTTTCGTATGAATCTTCACAAATATAACAGTAATACAACGAAATTCACAGCCTTCAACAAGGGTCTAACCGTCTTAATGTGTTAATCTTTATCGGGATTTGCCTCATCCCTACAAACTATTACACCTATCACCTATGATTCATAGAAACATACCCGATAGATGACCATGGGCTACTTTGTTGCTGTGCTCACTAATTGATTGTGATGCTCTTGAGTTTTTGGTGTATTGCGCTACTCTCTCGTTTGCCCAGAATCTCACATGCTCGATTTATCGCATTGCGCTCCCTAGGATTGTGAATCTTTCAAGCTCGATTTGGCGAAAGCCTAATACCTTAATCACAATTGAGAATCTTGATCTTTATCATCGGTTAGAATCACGTTATAATGTATATTTGTGCAATCCTTTTAGACTTATGCAATACAAAAGAATTCTATTAAAACTTTCTGGCGAAGCGCTCATGGGCGATCGCCAATACGGAATTGACCCCAAACGCTTGGCAGAATATGCCGAAGACATTAAAACAGTAACCTCAAAAGGCATCGAGGTTGCCATTGTCATAGGCGGTGGCAATATCTTTCGCGGTGTTGCTGGAGCAAGTGTAGGCATGGATCGTGTACAAAGTGACCACATGGGCATGCTCGCAACGGTAATCAATGGCCTGGCCCTTCAAAACGCCTTAGAAGACGCCGACATACCCACAAGATTACAAACGGCTATTAAGATTAATGAAGTGGCAGAGCCCTTTATACGAAGAAAGGCCATGCGCCATCTAGAAAAAGGAAGAGTTGTCATTTTTGGAGGAGGCACAGGCAATCCCTATTTCACGACAGATTCGGCAGCGGTATTACGCGCCATAGAAATTGAAGCTGATGTGATTTTGAAAGGAACCAGAGTAGACGGGATCTATACCTCTGATCCTGAAAAAGATAGCCACGCCACCAAATACGATCACATCACCTTTGATGACGTGTTGCGCAAAGGATTAAAAGTGATGGATACTACTGCTTTTACCTTAAGTCAAGAAAACAAACTTCCTATTATTGTTTTTGATATGAATAAACGAGGTAATCTTTTAAAAGTAGTTTCTGGAGAGAATATAGGTACCACAGTACAATTATAATTGGTTAGAATGGCGCAGTTTTTGTAAACTTGTGTCACAAAAAGGAATTTTTTATGAATGAGGATATAAAGTTTATTCTTGATACAACAAAAGAAGACATGGGTCAAGCCATTGTTCATCTTGCCAAACGACTTTTAACCATACGCGCCGGAAAGGCGAGTCCTGCTATGTTGCAAGGTGTTATGGTTGATTACTACGGCACACCAACGCCACTTTCACAAGTTGCGAATGTCTTAACTCCTGACGGGAGAACGATTTCTATACAACCTTGGGAAAAATCTTTAATAGGAGAAATAGAGCGTGCCATAATAAATTCTAATCTTGGTTTTAACCCCATGAATAATGGCGAGAGTGTTATCATCAATGTGCCACCGCTTACCGCAGAACGAAGACGCGATCTAGTAAAGCAAGCAAAGGCAGAAGCAGAAGAAGCTAAAGTGGGCGTGCGCAATGATCGAAAAAACGCCAACAACGAAATAAAAAAATTGGACGACGCCTCTGAAGATGAAAAGAAAAATGCTGAGATGGATGTTCAGAAATTAACAGACACTCATATTGACGAAATTGACAGTATACTAGAGGTCAAAGAAAAAGAGATTATGACGGTTTAATCCTACGTTAAACTAATTTAAAAAAGCGACCCAAGAGGTCGCTTTTTTGATACCTTTATATTCTACAGTCACCTATGCGCACCTTTTGGTTCTTATTTCTTTTTACCACGCTCGGACTTTACGCTCAAAATGACGATAAAGCCACAGACCTCATTGATAAAGCCATAGCCAATAAAGCCAAAAATGATCCCAGAGAGGCATTGAGTGCGTATCAATTTGACACCTATGAAAAAACGGTGATAACAGACAGCTTAGGATCGAGTACACATAATTTCTTTTCTGAAAAAGTGAGTACGCATACCTACACTCAAAAAAATGCGTCTTCTGAAGAAATAATTGGCTATCAACTCGCAGGCTTCCAACGCCCGCGATACGAGGTTTTTGCCGTAAATGTACAATCGCGATCCTTTTATGATAACGACTTTGTTATTTTTAATACCCGCTATGCTGGCATACTCTCCAACAGAGGTCTAAAACACTACTATTATACCCTAAATGAAGTAAATCCAGAGGGTGACTATGTCATTTCATTTTCTCCCAAAAAGCCAAAGACAATTCCTGGTCTTACAGGTACGATGACCCTAGACAAATCAAGCCTCGCGCTAAAGAGCGTCAACATTTCTATAGACGATGCTCTTAATATCTTGTTGTACCAGGAATATTCTTATTTAAAAGATTTGGGATTATACATTCCTTCTAATCGCGATCTGTTTATCGATAAGGGAGATAGTGATCGTCAATTGTCTTTTTTTAGAGGGAAGATTTCGGTAGGAGTCCTACAAAATGAAATCATGGAGAGCATGGTTTCTAAGAAATATTTGGTCGCTACCACGCGTATTAGCAATTTTAAAAAAGTGGCGCCATCTCAGATACACCCCTCCCCGTATAGCATTGTTTTTGGGCCAAATGCACAAAACCAACCACCCTCTTTCTGGAAAGCCTATCGGGCAGAAAATCTAACCACTAAAGACAAAAGAAGCTTCTCGGCACTTGAAAAGATTGTCAACGCAGAAAATATTGAAAGACGCCTAGGTAATATCAACAATTTTAGTGTAGGCTACTTTAGCGTCAATGCTTTTGACTTTGATCTTACCTATCCCGTGAAGTTTAATAATTATGAGGGATTGCGTCTAGGAATGGGCGGCGTGACTAATGCTGGATTTTCAGAGCGGTTTAGACTAGAAGGTTATGCCGCTTATGGATTTAAAGACAAGGAATTAAAATACGGTATTGGCGGTGGGTATCTTCTCTTGCCAGATAAAGATGCATGGTTAAGTCTTACATACAATGATGATCTCGAAGAGGTAGGGAACTACGCCTATCTCACAGACCGCAGAGTGTACTCTCTTTTTGAACCCAGATTGGTCAATATTAATTTGTTTTATGCGCATCGCACGGCAAGGGCTAATTTTGAATATCGGCTTTCGCCAAAAATCTTAACAGAGCTTCAATTTGCGCATCGAAATATTTACCAAACTACAGAATACCGCTATCTACAAAACGGAATGACTTTTAGCAATTACGACATCACCGAGGCTACTTTTGGTTTGCGTTGGAGCGCGAGTAGTAAATTCATGAAATCTTCCGATGGTATTAAGGAAATCTATGATGGTTACCCAAAAATTACAGCCCAAATTTCGCAGGGTTTTGACGGGCTTGAGGGTGATTTTAATTTTACCAAAATAGGTGCTAAGGCCTACTACAGAGTAGATCGTTTAAATAAAAGCGCCACCGAAATACTTGTTGAGGGCAATGTTGGTTTTGGAGATTTACCTATTACACACCTCTTTCATGCTTTCCCAAATGCTCCAACCAAGGAGACCATTTTACAGCGATTTTCGGTTGCGGGGGTCAATAGCTTTGAGACTATGTTTTTTGGCGAATTTTTTTCTGATCGACTGTTTACCGCCCAGTTAAAACATCGGTTGAGGCCTTTTAACCTGGGTAGGAGATTTAAACCCGAAATGGTACTAATCTCGCGTTTTGCTATTGGCGACATTCAAAATCCTGAAGATCATCTCGATATCTCCTTTGGATCGCTTAGAAAAGGATTTACCGAATCAGGCTTTGAACTCAACAAACTGCTCTTTGGTTTTGGAACGAGTTTGACGTACAGATACGGTGGCTATCACCTCCCCAACTGGGAGGATAATATTGCCTTTAAATTTACCTTCAATCTTCAATTATAGATTATGAGGCCGCAGTAGTGATTGGCCTTGAAAACTCTTACCTTTGTCCACTACCAAGTAAGGCGTATGGCAAAATTATTAACGACTGGTTTTTGGGGGGGAGTTGCAAGACTTATTTTACGCAATAGACCCCTTATCATGCTATTGGTAATAGGAATTACTGTTTTTCTTGCCATGCAGTGGAAACACATGCGTTTCACCTATACAGAGGCCAATCTACTTCCCGATGATCACGAGGTAAACCTAGAGTACAACCGCTTTTTAGAGACCTTTGGTGAAGAAGGCAATTTAATTGTTTTAGGTATAAAAAATGACAGCCTTTTTACTCCTAAAGTGCTCAATGCGTGGAATAGTCTTGCGACCAAAATTGATTCATTTCAAGAAGTTACTTTTTCGGTGAGCCTGCAAGATATGAAGCTCCTCGACAAGCAAGAAAACCCACAACGATTTGATCTAAAGTCATTTATTCCAGAAACGGTAACCACCAAAATACAAGCTGAGAATTATAAAAAACAGCTTTTTAACGACTTGCCGTTTTACGAAAACTTAATCTACAATAAAGAGACAGGCACCATTAGGTCTGCCATTTATCTCGACAAAGCAATTGTCAATACGGCCGTACGAAGGGATTTTGTTATCAATGATCTTATTCCTTTGTTAAAGCAATTTGAAACCGAGCATCATTTAGAAGTACGTGCAAGCGGAATGCCCTATATACGCACCTTAAACGCCCAAAACATTGTTGATGAAATAGGTTGGTTTGTAGGTGGAGCGCTACTGGTAACTTCGTTGATCTTCTTTTTCTTCTTTAGATCGTACCGGGCAACTTTTATCTCTATGCTCACCGTTATTATTGGTGTGATGTGGGCCTTTGGCTTTCTAGGGCTCTTGAGATACGAAATTACGGTACTTACAGCGCTGATTCCTCCTTTAATTATTGTCATCGGTATTCCCAATTGTATTTTCCTTATCAACAAATACCAACAGGAATACAAAAAACACGGAAATCAGATTAAAGCCTTGCAACGTGTAATCACCAAAGTAGGTAATGCCACCTTGATGACCAATGTCACCACAGCTTCTGGTTTTGCCACTTTTATTTTAACAGAAAGCTCGCTTCTTAAAGAATTTGGTATCGTAGCTAGTATCAACATAATTGGCATATTTCTACTTTCACTTCTTATTATTCCGATCATTTACAGTTATATGAAGCCGCCCAAAGAGAGGCATTTGAAGCATCTAGGCAAAGGCTGGATAGAAGGTTTTGTAGACTGGATGGAAAAAATGGTGCGTCATCACAGGATCGCTATATATATGGCCAGTATTGTATTATTGGTTTTGAGTATTATTGGTATTTATCAAATTCGGGTGTCTGGAAGTCTAATCGAGGACATGCCTAAGAAAACCGATTTCTTTAGCGATATTCGATTTTTTGAGCAAGAATTTGATGGCATTATGCCTTTAGAAATCTTGATTGATACCAAACGTAAAAAAGGGGTAATGAAGCTGGCCACCCTAAAACGCATGGACGCGCTAAGCACGGTAATCGAAGAACAACCCGAACTCTCGAAACCAATCTCTGTTGTCAACTTGGTAAAATATGCCAAACAAGCTTATTACAACGGATCCCCCAAATACTATCAGTTGCCTACCAGTAACGAACGCGCCTTTATCCTGCCTTATGCTAGCAGTTTTTCTGAAGACACCAACCTTATGGGCTCCTATGTTGATAGCACTGGCCAATACGCGCGTATTACGACCTTTATGAAAGATATTGGCACCGACAAGATGGAACGTGCCGAAGAGAATCTAAAAACAAAAATTGCTTCCTTGTTTCCAGAAGATCGCTATACCGTTACTATGACCGGTAAAGCTTTGGTTTTTCAAAAAGGCACTAACTATCTGGTGATGAATTTGATCATTAGCTTATCCTTGGCCGTATTGCTCATTGCATTATTTATGGCTTGGATGTTTAGATCGATGCGAATGATTTTGGTCTCACTCATACCTAATCTCTTACCGTTGCTGATCACCGCAGGAATGATGGGGTTTTTGGGCGTTCCAATAAAACCTTCTACTATATTGGTTTTTAGTATTGCCTTTGGTATCTCGGTAGACGATACAATACATTTTCTTGCCAAGTATAGACAAGAGCTTCGCGCCAATAAATGGAAAATCAAAAAATCGGTATATGCCTCTTTGCGCGAAACCGGCGTAAGTATGTTTTATACGTCTATCGTTTTGTTTTTTGGCTTTTCTGTATTTATGATTAGTAGTTTTGGAGGCACGGTTGCTCTGGGAGGTCTTGTAAGTGCGACTTTATTGTTTGCGATGCTAGCTAATCTACTATTACTACCTGCACTATTGTTATCACTCGAGCGAAATATAGCGGACAGAACGATCTTCAAGGAACCTGCATTAAAGATTTTGGAGGCCGAAGACGAGGAAATCCCAGAAGATTTGGAATAAAAATTCCCGTCCTAAGACGGGAATCTCATCAAAAGAAAGTCCCCCTAACTACTTTCTTTAGGCTTGCAAACAAGGTACTCGTATTTTATTGAAGTAAATATAAACCTCTTCAACTTGTCATAAAATACCCACTACATGGTATCCTTCCCTATTGCTGCTTGACACGGTATTATGTGGTTATAGTTGTAGCCTACTTGCGCTTCCGCGAAATCGAGCCTGCGAGATTCACGACCGTAGGGAGAGCAAAGCGTTAAATCGAGCCTGCGAGATTCACGACCGTAGGGAGAGCAAAGCGAGAAATCGAGCCTGTGAGATTCACAACCGTAAGGAGAGCAAAGCGATACATTTGTTGCTGTAATTTCAAAACAAAATATATCTTTGCGCTCAGAGGGATTTTAAACAGATACTATGAAACACAGTTATGTGGCAGAGGTACTTGCCAGTCAAGACATACATCAAGAGTTTACCGTTAAAGGTTGGGTACGTTCTTTTAGAGCCAATCAATTTATTGCTCTCAACGACGGCTCTACGATCAATAATTTACAGTGTGTTGTTGATTATGAAAATACAGATCCCGAACTACTCAAAAGAATTACCGTAGGAGCTGCTATTGCTGTTACCGGAATTCTGGAAGAAAGTCAAGGTAAGGGACAGCGTGTAGAGATCAAGGCACAAACAATAGTTATTGAAGGAGATGCCCACCCCGAAGAAGTAAAACTAACCATACTCTCTCCAAAAAGACATAGCTTAGAGAAATTGAGAGAGCAGTCTCATTTGCGTGTGCGCACCAATACCTTTGGAGCGGTTATGCGCTTGCGTTCTAAACTGTCTTTTGCGATTCATCAATACTTTAATGAGCGTGGTTTCTATCAGGCACATACTCCAATTATTACAGGTAGTGATGCCGAAGGAGCTGGCGAAATGTTTAAAATTACCGCCTTAGATCTTGAAAACCCTCCAAAGAATGAAGATGGCAGTATCAACTACAAAGAAGACTTTTTTGGCAAAGAAACCAACCTAACGGTGTCGGGGCAACTAGAAGCCGAAACCTATGCACTTGGCCTAGGAAAGGTCTATACCTTTGGCCCAACTTTCAGGGCCGAAAACAGTAATACATCGCGTCACCTTGCCGAATTTTGGATGATAGAGCCAGAAGTGGCTTTTTGTGATCTCGATGGCAATATGGATCTAGCCGAAGACTTTATAAAGTATGTAGTTAACTACGTCCTTACCCATTGCCAAGATGATCTTGCTTTTTTAGAAAACAGATTGGTACAAGAAGACAAAAGCAAACCTCAAGCCGAAAGGGCCAGTATGTTATTGCGCGAAAAATTGCAATTTGTCGTAGACAATAACTTCAAACGCGTAAGCTATACAGAAGCCATAGACATCCTGAGGAACAGCAAACCCAACAAGAAGAAAAAATTTAAATTTCCTATCAATGCCTGGGGTGCCGATTTACAGAGTGAACACGAACGCTTTCTGGTTGAGAAACACTTTGAGTGCCCGGTCATTCTTTTTGATTATCCTGCAAATATAAAAGCGTTTTATATGCGCCTAAATGAAGATGGAAAAACCGTGCGTGCTATGGATATTCTATTTCCAGGCATTGGTGAGATCGTAGGAGGCTCTCAACGGGAGGAACGTCTTGATGTCTTAAAGGAGAAGATGGCCGCACTAGACATTCCAGAAGAAGAACTACACTGGTATCTAGACACTCGCCGTTTTGGCACTTGTACCCATAGTGGTTTTGGCCTTGGCTTTGAGCGCCTAGTATTATTTGTGACAGGAATGACCAATATAAGAGATGTCATTCCATACCCAAGGACTCCAGGTAACGCCGACATATAAATGAAAGCCTGCCCCCTTGGCAGGCTTTTTACTTTATTTTTGAATTTTCATTAGGGGTAAATGCCCCTTTCAAAGTAAGTTAGATTATACTAATCTTGTAATCCACTATCTTTATAAGGATAAACCAACACTTTACGCAAATGAAAAATTTAAAAATCACCTCAATTCTTTTGACTGCTTTGCTATGTATTACAGCCTGCGCAGAAAAGCCAACTGGAGAAACTCCTGGACATGACGAACCTGTTATGGACACCGTACCAGAACCCGATATTATTATTTCGGTACTCGCTGCCGATAGTTTGTACAGAAACTATGGAAGCGATCGTGCCAGTTTTCTTGAAGAAGCTATCAATGAGCAAAATCCAGATGTCGAAGACGGCTATAATCCTACTCGATTTGTAACCGTCGAATTTGACGTACTTTCTGACTATTTGAAGTTTGTATCTCAACAATCTGCTAAGGCAGGGATCAAACCTAAAGGAATTCGTTTTTATCTAGGTCAGATTGGAAGTGAATCTGAGACAGAGGGAATAGATCCGGGTCCTGAAACTATCTTTTTTAATCCAACAGCAGCCTTTCCTGGAATTACAGGAGATATCTCATATGCCCTTCAAATTGATCCAGCGGGAAACTATCGCGCTGTAACTGTGGGTAGTATTATTGACGCTGCAAGCAAAACACAGCAATCCCAAAAAGGTGCTAACTTACTCTTACAAGGTGGCATTCAAAGTCTTGCTGGTGATCGAGTAGGATTCCCACCACCACCGCACCCTGGAGATGAAAATGATTATCACTAATCGACATTAGTACCACTACGAGATGTTAAATGCAATGACCATCGCCGCTTACGGCGCAGAGCTATTAGCGGCGATTCTTGCAACCGTGTATTTCTATAAATATCGAAGCACCTCTTACTGGCTTTTTATGCCTTACTTATGGTATGTAATTCTCAACGAAATTGCGGCCTTTTTTTTACTTAATGCAGGCTGGGTGAAGTACGAATTATCAAATATTTTTGTAACGATAACCGTACCGATGTTTAGTTATTTTATCATTTCAAAAGTTGATGGTAAAAATCTCAAAGCGATGATGGGCTTTGCGACCATTAGCTTTTTAATACTTAGCCTAATTGAGGGTATAAGTAAAGGAGTTTCTGAGGCATGGAACATACAAGAAATTGCGACTTCTTTTATAGGTATTCTCGGGTTTAGCGTCTATGTAATCCATCTTTTTAGATCGTCTCAAACCTCAAACCCTTTCACTTCCTTGTTTACCTATATATTGCTAGGTTTTGTTCTGTCTTTTGTTAGTGCCCCTGTGATCAATACTGCAAGAGTACTTTATTTGGACAATCCCGAATTGTCAGAACAACTCACCTTTTTGATGGCAGCTATTGTCGTTCTGATGTATTGTATTTTTTCCTTCGGTCTGATTCGTTCAAAAAGCCAAAGTGCTTAACGAGCTACTTCTGAGGTGATAACACACTTAAAAAAGGGCATTTGCCCCCTAATTTTGAGCATTAACATATGTAAATTTATCTCTTAGTATTTTTCATGATAAAAGAAGAACTCTTAGTGGTGTATTTGGTATGCGCGGTGATATTGTTGTTATTATTTTTGGTAACAACTCTATTTTGCAGTATTGCCCTATATTATCGTTTTGATAACAAACCTAAGACGAATAGATCCTAATGCTCACCGTACTTGCCCTAGGTTTAGAAATTCTTGCAGCAATACTGGGAACTTACTTTTTTTACAAATATCGAGATAGCGGTTTAAGGTTCTGGATAATCCTCTTATATCTAGCACCTGCGGTCGAATTTATCGGAACTTGGTACAGCAATACGGTAACTTATAACAATCATATCATATTTAATATTTACGATATACTCTCTACAGTGATCATTTTTAAATTGCTATATCATCTAACACAAGATGCCAATAGAAAACGTTGGACTCTCATTCTTGGATGCAGTACAGTATTGCTCTTCCTCATCAATGGGACGTATGCCAGTATAGTAACCGATTTTTTATTACTGTACAAAGCTTTAGGAACAGCTATACTTATCATTGCTATTGCCATTTATCTCATTGATATGCTAAAGCGAAATACAGTAGTGGTGTTTCAACGCAATCTTGGTTTTATTGTTTTTACGGGTTATATGATTTTTAATATTGCCTATCTACCTATTTATTTCACCTATCAATATATTATGAGCCTCGATAGCGGAGGTGGACTTATTTTCTCTACATTACATAACGTTCAATTGAGCGTAGTCGTTCTGATAAATCTGTTGTTTATTTTTGGACTTTTCTGGTCCAAGGTACCAGCAAAAACAATAGGGAGATGAATTGGATTGAGTTTACATTCGAATGTTTGGCGATGGTTACTGGGCTTGCAAC
>PAUP01000090.1 GCA_002712765.1 Cytophagaceae bacterium
CCTGAAAAACATTGGGTTGATGGGTGCTCATGGCAATCAAATCGATCTGATAGTCTTGGACAACCTGTCGTACAGCCGATATAAAGTTTTCTTGGCTTTCCAGCGAAAGAATTTCCTGCTCAGGGCTTGCTATTTGCTTTGCTCTTTCTACCCAAGTGGTTAACTGTTCGTGAGCGGCCAAATTTTTGTGCATCACCAAATCGTCATCCTGATCTAAAGATGGCTGTTCTATGGCTGCCACATGAAGTAAATAAAAAGTAGTATCGCTTTGGCGAAAATGGCGAATCGCACAATTAAGCGTGTTCCAACAACGCGCTGTAAAATCTACAGGGATGAGTATTTGTTTCATTGTCCTAGTACTATGAGGACAAATATATTTTTAATGGTTTGGGTCAACTATGACATTTGTCAGCATTAGCTAGGCTACCTGGGCCAAACCGTCAAGATCTTTAATTTTGATATTTCTACCTTCAATTTCGATCAGCCCTAGTTTTTTAAATCCGGAAAGGGTTCTGATCAAACTTTCGGTGGCGATACCTGCAACACTGGCCAAATCATTGCGCGAAATTTTAATTCCTTCTTCTGGGTTTTTATTGAGTATTTCCACAAATTGCAATATGGTTTGGGCAGTTTTTTTGCGCACCGAACTATAGGCCATTTGCAATAACTGTTCTTTTATTTCGCTCAAATTATCGGTGAGCATTTCCATCAATTCTAAAGATACTTTTTGCCTTTTTTCTAATAGTGCTTTTAAATCGTGTTTATAAATCCCCGCCAATTCACAATCTTCAATCACTGTGGCCGACTCTTGATAAGGAACATTGTCGATAAAAGAGGTGAAACCTAAAAAGTCATCGGCTTTGTACAAGGAGGTGATCAGTGCCTTTCCGCTTTCGTCCATTTTGTGGGTTTTTACGATACCTTTTAAAATCAGGTAAATCTGATTGGAGTTCCCACCTTCTTTGTAAACGGTTTCTCCTTTGGCAAACTTGAGTATTTGGCCCTCATCATCAAAAAAGTTTTTGAGCTCGTTCAAATTTCTCAATTGATCTTCTGAATCGCTCTGGGTATGAGGTTGCGCCAATTGCTGGCTTATAATAGCTGCTTTTGCGAGTCTGCTCTCTATTGCACTAAGCAGCTCTTCTTCTTCAAAAGGTTTGGTCAGGTAATCGTCTGCACCAAGATTCATCCCTTTTCTTACTTCTTTGTGCTCTGTTTTGGCCGAAAGAAAAATAAACGGAATATGTCTGGTTTGAGGTTGAGACGATAAAGCTTCTAATACCCCATAACCATCTGTTTCTGGCATCATAATATCACACACGATTATATCGGGCAAAGATTCGACGGCTTTGTCTATCCCGAGTTTTCCGTTTGGCGCAGTGATAACCGTGTAGTTCGAAAGTTCTAAGAGCTCTGCGGTATTTTCGCGTAAAGCGGTATCATCTTCTATCAATAAAATCGTTTTCATCTAGCAATTTTTATTTTGGTTGAATAGGAATTTGGATCACAAAGGTACTTCCCTGCCCTTCTACACTACTAAAAGTAATCGCTCCACCAAGATTTTCCAAATGACTTTTTACGATATTGAGTCCAATACCAGTTCCTTGGGTGAGCAAGGCATTTTCTGCTCGAAAATAGCGATTAAATAAAAACTTTTGCTCTTCTTTGGGAATACCAATTCCCTGGTCGCTTACCTGTATTTCCAATTGGGTATCTAAAGGGTTCACTACAATATCTATTGCTGTACTTTCTCCAGAGTATTTGATGGCGTTGTGAATCAAATTGGTCAGGACCAATTCCATAATCTTTTCATCAAACTCGATTTCGATATCTTCAATATCTTTTGGATAATTGATATGCTGCCCATCTTTTAAATGCATGTTGGCATCATAAATAACCTCATTCATAACACGGTACAAATGGAAACGGGTGTACTTGTAAGTTACTTTTCCTGTTTGAAGCCGTTCTATGGAGAGAAAATCGTCTATGATCGAATTCAAGTATTTGACCTTGCCTCGTATGGTGCGAAGGTGTTTATCTCGTTTTTCTTGTTGTGCTTCTTTTGTGTATTTACCCGCAAGGGTGGCCGAGGTTAAAATTCCAGACAGCGGGGTTTTAAACTCATGAGACACCAGCGATAAGAATTTTGTTTTGAGTTCGTTGAGCTCCTTTTCGGCGGCTAGTGCCTCAGAAAGCTGTTGGGTGCGCTCGATCACTTTTGTTTCTAGATCACTATTGAGATCTAATATTTGTTGTTCTTGGGCTTTGCGCATTGATATATCGGTTACCAATGCCATGACGTAAGAATGACCGTGTAAAGTAAAAGGATTAAGACCCGCCTCTACGGGAATTTTCTTGCCATCCTTGGTCAATCCAAACAAATCACGACCATGGCCCATCTGGCGCTTGTCCTGATGTTTCATAAAATTATTAAAATGACCTGTATGCGCCTTGTGATATTCCATAGGGATAAGCGCTGCGAGCTTCTTTCCTTCCAATTCGTCCTTCTCGTATCCAAAAATAGCTCTCGCAGAACTATTGGTAGCCACTATATCCTGATCGCTGTTTACAACTACGATTCCTTCGGAGGCACCTTCAAATAAAATTAGGAAGGTGTCTTCTATACTTTCTTTGAAAAAATTCATCGCATAAAAATACAATTATTATACGATCAAAAGCCATTGATAATTGTCATAGTCCTTAATTTTTAAAGACCTTACTTTTACTACTATTACATCACTTAACAAAAAGACCATGAGCGCACCAACACCAAAATCTACCCCTGCATTTTATCACCACTTAGGCAAACTGTTTTATGCGGTAGCCGCTATAGATAAAGAGGTAAGAGACGAAGAGTTTTCCAAATTACAGCAATGCGTTCGAGACTTTTGGCTTGACCTAGACGACACTGTTGATGTCTTTGGAGAAGATGCAGCATACCTTATCGAAATTGTCTTTGAAGGCGTAGAAGCTTTTGAGACTGACCCTGAAGAAATGTATCAGGCATATATGGATTATATGAAGACGCATCAACAGCTTTTTACCACAAAGGTGAGAAATCGCATTTTGGAAACTGCGGCTGCGATCGCTCAATCTTTTGCTGGTCTGAACAAATCTGAACTCATATTGTTGACACAACTCAAAATGGATATGGAACGCCTTGATTTTTAAGGGTACTATGGTCAACATGATAATTGTCATAGTTGAACAGCACAAGGGCTACTACTTTTACACCAATAAAAAAAGAGAACCATGACTTTATACAACAAACTCAGTGCAGATTTTAGAGAAAACTTTATTGGAAACACCGCTTTGGCAATTATTGCTTCTACTTGTGTAGGATCTATAGCTGTGATGCTCACGTTAATGAATGGACACGGTTTTTTACAAATGGCCTTGGTATTTCTTACCGTGACAGTTTGTAGCACACATAATGCAGCCATATTAACGGTGCAAAAACCAAAGCTGGTTTTTGACTTACTGATACTCAGTTTGGTGGTAAATACTGCTATGATTCTAGGTTGTTTGTTGTTTTAATCTCTTAGAGGTACACCTATTGTTATTGATATGAAGCAGGTCTTAAACGGCCTGCTTTTTTTGGTGATAATTATCATAGTCAAAGGGCTGCACTTGCTGTACATTAGCCAATAAATACAACTCCTATGAAAACTCTACTCCCTGTACTATTCATGTTGCTTATGGTAAGTAGTTGCAAACAAAACAACACAAAACCAGCTCCAGATTCTAGGCTTCAAACCTTCCCAAGAGACAGTAGTTTACTCGACAAAGATTCTGCAGATTCACTTTATCTCACCAATGCTGATATAAGAGAATTGCAAGCCCAGAGGCAACAAAGGAAAAAGGAGGGATTGCTAGCCATACCCGACGATAAAATAGCTTTAGAAAATACCATTGAGACAAAGACCATCACCCTTACCGAAGATGAGTATGTCTTAGACTATACCTACCCGTATCTAGACCCATCAAGACATCCTAGTTTTAAAACTTTTAACGATTATATGCAGGAGTCTTATCTCAATACAGAGCAAACGATTAATGAAATTTTAGAAGACAAAGAGCTCTTGTGTGATACCCTAAACATTCAACGTTTTCGCGATAAGCGCATTATCGATTTTAAGGTCTTCTCTACCGCCAATAACTTATTGAGTGTATTGTTATACAAAGAGAATTACTACTCTGGTATGATACATTCGGCGTATATGTTTGATTGTCTCAATTTTGATATTGAGAAAAATGAATTTATCTATTTTAATGACTTTTTTGTGGAAGGAGCTCAACAGGAAGTTCTAACTATGATTAATTCCACTATAGATCAAGAGATTACATCGGGTGAAATGTATTATGATTGTTGGGAATTGAGTAAAGAAGATTTTATGGCCTACAGAGATAATTTTGTCGTAGACGGCGATCATATTTCCTTTTACTTTGATGATTGTGTTATTTGCCCTTCCTATACGGGTACCTATGCCGTAGCTATCCCTGTTACTAAAATGCTACATTTAATCAAAGAATATCAAAAGCCCATATTGTTGTAACTTATTAGCACAAATCCTTTTTTTATGAAAAGTAGCTTTCAACAACTCATAGCTTCAGAATCTGTAGTTCTGGTCGACTTTTTTGCCACTTGGTGTGGCCCGTGTAAAGTCTTAGGACAAATATTAACAGCCGTCAAAGCAGATGTAGGGGCGGCAGTTAAAATTGTTAAAATAGATGTTGATAAAAATCAACCCTTGGCCCAAAAATATCAAGTGCGCGGTGTGCCCACACTTATCCTATTTAAAGACGGAAAACAAGTTTGGAGACAATCTGGTGTAGTACAACAAGAAGATTTAAAACGCATTTTAGACCAGTATTGATATGCTATTACATCCCTATATCGATCATACCTGCCTATCACCTACTGCGCCTACGAGTGCTATAAAACAACTATGTGAAGAGGCCCAGACATATCATCTACATGCCGTCTGTGTGCACGGATGTTATGTAGCGCTTGCGCGAAATTTTTTACACGAATCTTCGGTGGCTATTGCAGCGGTCGTTGGATTTCCACTGGGTGCTATGACTCAGGAAATGAAAGTAGCCGAAGCCAAAGACTGTATTGTACACGGATGTACAGAAATTGATATGGTCATTAATTTGGGGTTTGTCAAATCTGGACTTATTGATCTGGTTGTTAAAGAAGTTGCCGAGGTAAAAGCGGCCATAAAATCAAATACCCTTAAGGTGATTCTAGAAACGGGGCATCTCAATCCCAAAGAACTAGAAATACTTTGTCAAAAGCTCCCAGAAACTGGAGCCGATTATCTAAAAACCTCGACGGGTTTTGGACCAAGAGGTGCTGCATTGGAGGATATAAAGACCATGAAAGCAATTGTAGGAAGTAATATGAAAATCAAAGCCTCGGGAGGTATTAAAGATTACCACAGTGCCTTAGAATTTATACAAGCAGGCGCCAGCCGCATAGGCACATCATCTGGCGTTGCCATAGTGACCCACAAACCACAATTATGAGTACACATATTAATGCTTCAAAAGGGGATATTGCAGATACGGTATTATTACCAGGAGATCCTATGCGCGCCAAGTGGATAGCCGAAACCTTTTTAGAAGAGGTGGTTTGTTACAATAAAGTACGCGGTATGTATGGCTATACGGGTAGGTATAAAGGTAAAGCCGTGTCTGTACAAGGTACAGGTATGGGCATCCCTTCTGCCCTGATCTATTGCCATGAACTCATCAATGACTATGGCGTACAACAACTCATAAGAGTAGGCTCTGCAGGCTCTTATCAAAAAGACGTTGGGTTAAGAGATATCGTTATTGCCATGGCTGCATCATCTACCTCAGGGATCAATAATTCTCGCTTTATCAACGCCGATTATTCGCCCACGGCAAATTTTGAACTCTTTATCAAAGCGGCCACTTATGCTCGAGAACACAAGATCCCTATTAAGGCTGGCAATGTGCTTTCTACAGACGAGTTTTATGAAGACGACTTTGATTCTTATAAAAAATGGGCTGCCTTTGGGGTATTGTGTGTAGAGATGGAAGCTGCAGGTCTGTATACAATTGCCGCAAAACACCAGGTTAAGGCCTTGGCCATCCTTACCATATCAGATTCTTTGGTTACCGGTGAGCGCACCACAGCCATAGAGCGCGAAACCTCTTTTACCCAAATGATAGAAATCGCTTTAAACACCATCTAAGCCCAGGGGCAACAAAAAAGAAGGCTATCGTAAACGATAACCTTCTTTGTCGTCCCCCAACGATCTATTCAATAAAATTGAATTATATCTTAAAGGTGATGACCGGCAGTTTAGAATGGTTTGCCAGGTCTTCTCCTATACTCCCATTAAAGAAATGTGCTAACCCCTTACGACCATGCGTAGGTATGGCCAAAGCATCGGCGGCTATATAATCTGCATAGTCAAAAATGGCTTGCTCTACGGTATAGCCACTTAGGTATACGATTTCATCGGCGGTAAGCGGTGCTTCAAAATCGGCTATATCCAAAAACTCATTGGCCATTTTATTGATGTGAGTTGTACTTCTAAAGCGATCTCCGGGCAAATTGACATAGACCAAGTCTACATCGGCGCCAATGGTTTGAAAGAAACGCATAGCACGTCTATATGCCATAATATTGTCTGTCTTAAAATCACAGGCAAACACCACCCGATCTATTTTAAAATCGCTAAGTTGATGTTTGACTACACAAACCGGAATCTCAGAACTTCTGACTACTTTTTCTGTATTAGAACCTACAAATATTTCAGACAAGCCACTGCTACCGTGTGATCCCATTACGATAAGATCGGCACCGTGCTCTTGAGCAAGATTGTTAATCTCTTTAAAATCTTTGTAATTAAAGACCAATTCTGTCACGTGTAAACCTTCCAAAAATTTGCGCGCCTCAAATTCTTTAAAACGCTTTTCGGCCAGCTTCATAAAAAAGACAGCCTCGGCTACCTCTTGACTTTCATCCTTATTGAGCAAAGAGGGTGAAAGTCCCAACATATGTAGTAATATGATTTCTGCATCGTTAGCTTTCGCGAAAGCGGCCGCCACCTCCATGGCATAGGCAGAATGATCGGAAAAGTCTACTGGAACTAATATTTTTTTCATGATGGGTGCTTTTAAATTAATACGTCAATTGGTGTTGTTTGCGTTTTTCTATTTGGCGCTCAATCTCATTTATAGTTGTATTGATTGCTTTTTCAAAACTGTCTTTTGTACTGCTAGCAAATATTTGAGGACCCGCCAGGCTTACTTTCATCTCACAAATATAAGCAGTGGTCGCGGGATATTGTTCTTTTTTGATGTACACCTGTACCCCGACCAGCCAATCGTATTTGGCATAGACAGCATTTAATTTTTCTACAACATATTGTGAAAGCGTTGCGCTTCGATCAATTTTTACGAATTCAATGGCAATGGTCATAAAGTCTCTATTTTATAATTATAGGTTAAAAGTACAGTCACGACAAGCAAAAATCTATGATAATTATCATACCGTATTGGGGCACAAATAGGGCTTAATTATTTAAAAACATATCGAATTCCTACAGAGAGCGAAACAAAACGCAACGCTATAGTATCGTCAATCTGCGGGTTGCTAAAATCTTCAGAAAAGCTGGCATATCGTACCTCTGGAACGATCTTTAATTGGGAAAATGTAGGAATTTCAACACCTGCTCCAAAGGTGAGATCGGGTTGGAAAGACGACCTTATAGTGAGCCTAGGCATACCACCTTCTATATCGATGCGATGTAGAGTGGCTGCAACTACGACAAAATACCCAAGCTTGCTCTTGTTTAGGGGTAACTTAATACGGCTACCTAAAATAAAACCACGCAATGCATAATCTGTATTGACCGCGTCAAAATCTTCGTCTGTGTCAAATTGATGCCAGCTAAAACCAGTAAACAACTGTATATGTGGCATCAATTGGTATTGGGCTGTAAATTCAAGACCGTTGCCTACCCTAAGTTCGGTTTGAGAAACATCTTCTACAGGAAAGTTAATCGCAGGTCGTATGGACGCGCTCCACTGCTGCCCGGCTACATGATGTGGTAATAGCAAAGCTAATCCTAAAAATATGAGGACGGTCTTAAAACTTTTGTTGACGAGTATATTCATAAGATGGCAATTTTGAGTCATAACCACTTCAAATAGCGATTGCTTTGCTCTGAGCAGCAGTTAATTGAGATGTCTAGGGAAAGATACCTTAAGGTCTAAAAAGCAACTATGACATTTCTCATTACACAGAATCCCAGGGCTAGGTCTTTATCGTATGATTAGAATACAACTACTCTTATTCTCCTACAGTCATCACGAACGGCTGATAGCCATAGTATTACGATCAATTTGTGTATCTTAAACTATCAATCTTAGATACTACGGCCATATGATCATTCACGATTTTTCCAACAAACAAAGCCTTCTCAATCAATATATTTACGAATTGAGAACTGTAGCCATCCAAAAAGATCGGATGCGCTTTCGAAAGAATATAGAACGTGTAGGCGAAATACTCGGGTATGAAATGAGTAAAATGCTAGCCTATCACGATGTGCAAACGTCAACACCCCTGGGTTCCAAATCAATGGTACTACCCCAACAAGATTTGGTCTTGTGTTCGGTACTTAGAGCAGGACTCCCCTTACATCAAGGCCTACTCAATAGATTTGATACAGCCGATAATGCCTTTATTTCGGCCTATCGCACGCATCCTGAGCAACGCGACGACTTTGAGGTGGTGGTGCGTTATTTTGCGGCTCCAGACCTATCACACAAAACACTGGTATTAACAGACCCTATGTTGGCCACGGGTAAAACGCTAGAAAATGTTTATCAAGCCCTCTCAGATCACGGCACGCCAACTCAAATCCATATCATTGCGGTCATTGGATCACGTCAAGGAGTTGACTATATAAACCGTATTTTTCCAGAAGACACCCATCTGTGGATTGCTGCTGTAGATGAAGAATTAAACAATAAGGGGTATATCGTTCCAGGTCTTGGTGACGCAGGAGATCTTTGTTATGGCCTTAAATTATAAAAAACAGCGGTAGCCCAATGACTACCGCTGCATATCTTCCCAACAACCCATCCAAAGCGTAGTATGGGAAAGATGTATCGTTTCTTATAACTATAATTTTATCATTGCTAAATTAAGGGTCTTTCAGTTCTATTTTTATGACAAATGTCAATGCTTACCCTATAGTATGTCTTAAAAGACAATTCGATTTGTCACTGATATATATCATTTCTTATCGATAGTTATTATACCATTTTTATAGGTATAAGCCATATCATATGTTTCGCTATATACTTTTACTAATTTTGCTCCCTACTTGTGTAGGCTGTCATTCCAGAAAAGAAGGTATTACACCTAAAGAAAAAATGATTACAGAAGCTGTATATACCACAGTCACCGTGCAGCCAGACAGTCTATATCACCTCCGATCTAAAGTCACAGCTGTAATCGATAATTGTTTGGTAAGTGAAGGAGATCTGGTCACACCCACGACGGCTATCATAGCCCTGTTGCGACCACAAAGCAGTCTGGCAGTGGCCAATGCGTCCCTTTCTCTTGAGCTTTCGCGAAAGCAGTATCAGAGTGACTATAACCTACTCAAAACCATTGAAGAGCAAATGCGTCTTAGCAAACTCCAGCTCAAAGACGATTCACTAAATTATCATAGGCAACTTAAATTATGGAACCAAAATATCGGTTCTCAAATAAACTTAGAAAAAAAAGCCTTAGCCTTTGAAAACGCCAAAACAACCTATGAAAATTTAAAACTGAGTTACTATCAGAAAAAACAAGCGCTAGCTACAGCATGGAAAATAGCCCAAAACAAGTACAAAAGCGCACTTAGCACTGATGCCGATTACACACTAACTAGCGCGATTAATGGCCGTGTGTATGCCATATCAACTAATGTTGGTGAGACCGTGCAACCTGGACAAAGCCTAGCGATTATAGGTAGTGCCTCTCGTTTTATTTTGGAATTACTTGTAGACGAAGTAGACATTGTAAAAATAAAACGTGGTCAAAAGGTTTGGGTGAGCTTAGATGCCTATAAAGACAATATATTTGAAGCACACATTGTCAAAATCAATCCTAGAAAGGATGAACGCAATCAAACATTTCTTGTCGAAGCACAATTTGTAGCACCTCCTCCTACCTTGTATCCAGGACTCTCGGGAGAAGGCAATGTGGTGATACACCGTAAAAAATCTGGGATGGTCATACCGCGTTCCTATCTCACCAAAACCCAACAAGTACGAACCAGTGAGGGCTTAATTGATGTCGAATTAGGCATCCAATCGCTGGATGAGGTGGAGATAACGGCAGGAATAGACCTTCAAACCATCATTTACAAACCAGAGCAGTGATGAATTGGACCATGATTTTAAAGATTGCAAAAACGCATCTGCTTACCAAAAAGCGGCAAACCATTATTGCGGCACTTGGTGTCACATTTGGAATTGGATCCTATATCACCCTAGTTAGTTTTATGACGGGTTTAAATGGAATGTTGGATGATATGATCCTTAATCAGACCCCACACATTCATCTTTATAACGAGATTAGACCGTCGGTCTTACAACCTCTCGATTATCTAGAAGATTCAGGACTCACTGCTATTAGATCGGTACGTCCTAAACAACGTCAGAAACGAATCCACAACGCCTTGGCCCTGTTAAAACATCTCAGCACCGATCAAGATGTCAAAGCTGCCCTACCTAAAGTAGAAGCACAGGTTTTTTATATATCGGGCCCTATAGAACTTGGAGGCGTAGTCCATGGCATTGATGTGATTCAGGAAGTCAATCATTATAATTTCAAAGATTATATCGTCAATGGCACCTATCAAGACCTTGCCCAAACGCCTAACAGTATTTTGCTCGGAGCAGGAATCGCCCAAAAGATGTCTCTAGACGTAGGTGATCGCATACGTCTTAGTACCATAGACGGTAATGTCTTCTCATTAAAAATAATCGGATTATTTCAAAGTGGTATAGCCGATCTTGACGCTGTCCAAAGCTATACCAATATTAAAACAGCTCAACGATTACTAGGAGAAACCAATATGTATATTACTGCCATTGATATCAAATTACACGATATGCACAAGGCAACATCGATAGCACAAAGTCTTGAACAACAATTTGGACTGCGAGCTGTAGATATCAATACTGCCAATGCCCAATTTGAAACTGGAACAACGATACGAAATTTGATCACCTATGCGGTTTCTTTTACATTATTGCTAGTTGCTGGGTTTGGGATCTATAACATTCTGAATATGCTTATTTATGAAAAGATGAACGACATTGCCATACTCAAGGCCACAGGATTTTCGAGTAGCGATGTACATCATATATTTGTAAGCCAAGCCATCATTATAGGTCTAATTGGTGGGATTTTGGGGTTGGCATTAGGGTTGGGGCTTTCGATGGCCATAGATCAAACACCTTTTGATACATCGGCACTCCCAACTGTGACTACCTACCCTATAAATCATAAGCTTTCATATTATCTCATTGGACTAGGCTTTGCTCTATTTGCAACATTTTTGGCAGGTTTGTTACCAGCTCGTAAAGCTGGCAAAATGGATCCAGTTCATATTATAAGAGGACAATAGTTATGAATACCTCCACAGTCTTACGCGCAAACAACATCAATAAACACTTTTACACCCCTGAGCCCTTTCATGTGCTAAAAGATGTAAATCTCACTGTAGGAAAAGGAGAATTTACAACGGTAATGGGAAAATCGGGTTGCGGCAAGTCTACCCTGCTGTACATTCTTTCTACGATGGATACCCAATACAATGGAGAACTCTATATACACGACCAGCTTGTTACAGGAAAAACCGCCAATGAGTTGGCCTATATTCGAAACAAACACATCGGGTTTGTCTTTCAGTTTCATTATTTATTATCAGACTTTAGTGTTCTTGAAAATGTGATGCTACCCGCTCAAAAATTGGCCCAACGCAGCCCAACGGCAATAAAAGCGGCGGCCCTAGAAAAACTGGCTATGCTCGATATTGATACATTAGCCTATAAAAAAGCTGCCAATTTATCTGGTGGCGAAAAACAACGTGTGGCTATAGCGCGAGCCCTCATTAATGACCCCGCGATTATTATGGGTGACGAGCCTACAGGGAATCTTGATAGTCACAATGCTTCTAATGTTTTTGATATATTTAAACGGTTGAGCGTAGAAAACGGTCTATCGTTACTCATTGTCACACACGATAAAGATTTTGCTACCAAAACTGACCGTATCATACAAATGAAAGATGGAAGAATTGTATCAAACTAAAAACATATGAGTTTAGGATTAGCATTGTCTGGAGGAGGAATCAAAGGGGTGGCACACATTGCGGCTATCAAAGCGATAGAAGAACATGGCCTACACCCTACCCACATTGCCGGAACCAGTGCTGGAGCCATCATTGGAGCGCTGTATGCCCAAGGAGTATCTTGGCAAGACATGCTACAATTTGTCAAAGAAATTGCAGTATTTAGTATCAAGCGCTATGCGAGAAATAAACCTGGTTTTATCGATAGCCGCAGTTTCTATAAAGACTTTTTACCGATTTTGCCCCACGACAGTTTTGAAGGCCTACGTATACCGCTCAAAATTACAGCCACAGAACTGATTAAAGGACACTCCACGGTTTTTGATAGTGGCGCTTTAATTATGCCTTTGCTGGCCTCGGCTTCTTTTCCTGGGGTATTTACTCCTGTGTCTATAGGGGGTGTACATTATTTTGATGGCGGTGTGATCAATGATTTTCCGGTACATTTATTGGCATCTAGTTGTGAAGATATTATTGGGGTGTATACCAACCCACTACCCGCTATTGACATTGGCGATATCAAACATTCTTTTCAGGTCTTGAGCAGAGCTTATGATATAAATGTGAGTCATCGCGCCGTCGACAAATTTGACCTTTGTGATATATTAATTTGTCCAGAGGAGTTATCGGCCTATGGAACTTTTAGTATGAAGTCTATCCAACAAATATTTGATATTGGGTACAAAGCAGCTTATACGGAGTTAGCGCATTTAAAAAAATAGCAATATCATAGATAGGCAGTACGTTCGTGGTATTTTAATAGGAGTACTACTATCAAAAATTCTTTATGCGCTTCCGCGAAACCGAGGTTACGAGGTTCACGACCATAGGGAGAGCAAAGCGGTAAACCGAGGTTACGAGGTTCACGACCATAGGGAGAGCAAAGCGGTAAACCGAGGTTACGAGGTTCACGACCATA
>PAUP01000091.1 GCA_002712765.1 Cytophagaceae bacterium
GCAAGAGCTGCTCGTTTTGGGAAAGACATTGCCGAAAAACAAAACCGCATTCTCAGTCTTGAAAAAGATCGAGAGCTCAACGAGAGTAGGTACCAGTTATTTGTGCAGGAAGAAGCCCTCGTCGCCGCAAGAAACACCCGACAACAGTTAATCATAGGAACACTCGCATTGGTAGCTTTATTACTTATGGTTACTGCATTTACGATGTACAAAAGTAATAAACGTCAAAAATATGCCAACAATATCTTGGCCTTACGTGGGTTGCGCTCTCAAATGAATCCGCATTTTATATTTAATGCCCTTAACTCTGTCAATAGTTTTATAGCCACCAATGACGAACGCACCGCCAATAAATACCTGGCAGACTTTTCGAGCTTGATGCGCGCTGTCTTAGAGAATAGTGAAAAAGATTTTATCCCCTTGGCCGATGAGATCGAACTCTTAAAGAAGTACACTATGCTTGAGCACTTTAGATTTAAAGATAAGTTTGATTACTCTTTTACGGTTGCCCCTGAACTTGATGTCAATGCATTTGAGATCCCACCTATGTTGTTACAGCCTTATGTAGAAAACGCCGTATGGCATGGTTTGCGCTACAAAGAATCAAAGGGACAGCTACATATACACTTTGATCAGAAAGATGCTAATACTGCCCTTGTAACGATAACTGATAACGGTGTGGGAAGAGAAAAGAGCAAGGCGATGAAAACGGCCCATCAAAAAAAGCAAAAGTCAAAAGGAATGGGTAATATCAAAAAACGAATTGAGATCCTCAATGCGATGTATGACGATCGTGTTTCGGTTGCTATAAATGATGTTGCTCCTACAGGAGAAGGCACTCAGGTTACACTTACTTTAAAAAAGGAATAGATGCATTTACTACAAGCGATCATCGTTGAAGACGAAGCGACAAGCCGAGAGATACTAAGTAATTATATTGGCAAATATTGTCCCAATGTGTCCATTGTTGGGCAAGCCGAAAATATAGAACAAGCCTTAGTGCTCATACGCAACAATGAACTCGATGTCGTTTTTTTGGACGTTGAGATGCCAAGGGGTAATGCCTTTGATTTACTCGAACAGGTTGGTGATCGCACTTTTGAAACGGTTTTTGTGACGGCCTATGACCAATACGCAGTAGATGCCTTAAATGCGCACGCCTCTTATTATCTTTTAAAACCTGTATCTATAGACGAGCTCATCAAAGCGGTAGATTTTGTGAGTGATATTAAGAAAAAGGAAGCGGCACTTGAAGAAAAAGTGCTCACGGCCAATAGTCTTGGAGAAAAAGGTAAAATTACTATTCCGGTACAAGATGGTTTTGAGGTATTAGAAGCCCAAGAGATCCTTTATTGTAAAGCCGATGACAACTACACTCAAATTTATCTCAAATCGGGAGTGCAAAAGCTGGTGAGTAAAACCCTAAAGTTTTTTGAAGTCGCCCTTGTCGATTTTGGTTTTGCAAGAGTGCATAAATCATTTCTTATCAATGTTAATGAAGTCGTGGGTTATCGCAAGGGAAAAGGCGGGCAAGTCGTGCTTAGCAGCGGCAAAGAGATCATGGTTTCTGCCTCTCAAAAAGCCAATTTACTCGCGCATTTTCAATAAGCTAAAAGGATTTACTCTCAAAGCTCGTATTGGGCATGTGATTGCCTACAAGCAGTTCTAAGGTGGTGGTGGTTTCTAGATTGGTATACATGTGATGCTCACCAAGGGTGGTGGCCTTGGTTCTTAGTCCCGATGCCTGCAAGACCGCCTTGGTTTGTCTAGCGACCGCGAGTCCAGAGTCAATAATTTTAACTGATGCAGGTAGTATTTTCTTGAGCAGCGGGATCAAATAGGGGTAATGGCTACAACCCAACACCAAATAATCAATTTTGGCTGCAATCATTGGTTTCATAAAGTCTCGTAAAAGTGCGACCATTTTTTCAGAATGTATATCGCCATTTTCTATCATGGGCACTAAGCCCTTGCCTTCAACTTCAATAAGGTCCATATCACGCGTAAATCGCTCTGAGGTGTCTGCAAAGAGCTGACTATTTAAGGTGCCTTTAGTAGCGAGTATGCCTATCGCTTTATTTTCAGACTGTGCAGCAGCTGGTTTAATAGCCGGTTCTATACCTATGATAGGCACTTCATAAGTAGCTCTTAAATGGCCAATGGCGTTGGTAGTGGCTGTATTACAGGCTACGACTATAATTTTGGCGCCCAAGCTAAGTAAGTAATCGGTGTTTTTTTGACATAGTGCTCTTATTTCTTCAGGGCTTTTTGAACCGTAAGGTGCATGGAGACTATCGGCGAGATAGATCGTAGATTCATAGGGCATCAGGCTAGTGATCTCTTTCCAAATCGAAGTACCACCTACGCCGCTATCAAAAATTCCTATGGGTCTAGAATCACTCATGGTCATGGGAGAGGCAAAAAAAACTGCCTACACGAATGTAAGCAGTTTTTGTGATTTTACGCTTTCGCGAAAGCCAAATAAGATGGATTAAATACCCAAATCGGCTTTTACGTCATTTAAGAGATCGTAACCATCTGCCATGATCACTCCGGCAGCTCCTGTAGTAGAGTCTAGCACGTATTGAAAACCTTTGGCACGAGCTACTTTTTGAATAGCGACACGAGCTTTTTCGAGGATAGGCTTTAAAAGATCTTGTTCTTTTTGCTTCAAATCGTTTAAGGCGTTTTGACGGTATTCCATAATTTTTTGCTGCGTCTCCTGTACTTCGCGTTGACGTGCGATGTTTGTTTCTTCTGTCTGTTGATCGGCCTCATTGGCATAGCGCTTCATTGTGTTTTGAAGTTCTGTTCCCATTTCGTTGATCTGAGCGTCATAAGAACGTTGAAGTTTTTCAAGTTCACCTATGGCTGCTTGGTACGTAGGCATAGCTTCTACTAACTTTTGCGTTTCGATATGCGCAACTTTAGAATCTTGTGCCTGCACAAATCCTGAAGTTCCTAGGATAAAAGCAAATGCTATTAATACGTGTTTAATGTGTCTCATTGTAATCTAATTTAAGTTATAAGTGTTATATAAATAGGGTTATTAAAATCCTCCATCGCCACCATCAGGGTTCCCGGGAGGTCTGTTGCGATTTTTACGCGCCTCCAGTATGGAGTCTCTTCTTCTTTTTCTCGCTGCAAGCGCAGAGTCCTTTTTGCGTTTGCGTTCTTCTAATAATGCTTGTCTGGCCGCTTCTCTGTCTTGGCCATTGGCACCGCCTGTAGCGTTATTTCTCTTGGCTGCACGTATCGCATCTAAACTATCCTTTTTGCGTTGACGCTCTTCTAGTAATTTCTTACGACGCTCTTCAAATTCTTTTTTGCGTGCATCGCGTTGTTCTTCTCTGGCTTTTGCTCTTGCCTCAAGTGCTGCTTCGCGTTCGGCCTTTTTGGCTTCGATAGCTTCCTGGCGTGCCTGAATTTCTTGATCTTCTTCTACTGTTCTAGCCTCGTCACGCGCCAAATCTTTTTTATCTTTCTTGCTGTTTACCTGCGTTCTTTTGGCGGCTCTGGTAATACTGCGTAAGACCTGATCACTTATATCCAAACGTTCTGCGGTGTAGAGCATCATCAGATCTGATGATTTGTCAAAGACCAAGTCGTACTTTTTGTTTTTTGATATTTCCTGCACCGAATTAAAAACCTGATCCTGCACGGGCTGCACCAATTGACGCTTTTGAATCATAAGATCTCCGCCAGGACCAAAGCGCTTTTGTTGATACTCTAATATTTGTTGTTCTTCAAAATCAATCTCTTCCTGTCGCTCTTCAATCAACTCTTTGGTAAGCAGTACACGCTCATTGTTGAGTTGTTTCTTCATTTGTTCAATTTCGCTAAGCTTTGCTTCGATTTCACTTTTCCACCTATTCACTTTTTGATCGAGTTGTTGTGAGGCTTCTTGATACTCAGGTACATTTTCTAAAATGTAATCCATGTCAATATATCCTACACGAAGCGATCGCTGTCCCATAACAGACAAGCTTATTAAAAATAGTGTGGCAATACTTACAAAAATTTTTGTTCTCATAATTGATTAGCGAATGGTTAGAAATAATCGTGCCAAAGATTAAAATTGTTGTCCAATAATGAAATGTGTTTCCCATCCATTTGGTTGTGATAAACCAGGAATTGGGTCAAATCCATATCCAAAATCAAGCCCTAATAATCCAAAAGCAGGCATAAATATACGAATTCCTGCTCCAGCCGATCTGTTTAATTGAAACGGGTTATAGTCTCTAAAATTGTCATAGGATGCTCCGGCCTCTGCAAAGGTGAGTGCATAGATCGTTGCTTGAGGATTAAAACTGATTGGATATCTCAATTCTAAACTAAATTTATTGTAGATGGTAGCACCGTCATTACTGTCCAAGTTTGTAGCTGCACCACGATCTAATGGTGTCACAGATTGATTAGGATATCCTCGCAAACGAATCACCTCACGCCCGTCTAAAGCAAAACCTCCCAGGCCATCTCCTCCTAAGAAGAAACGCTCAAATGGTGGCACCCCACGATCAGAGTTATACGCACCTAACCAACCAAATTCGGTATTGGTTTGAAGTACGAGTTTATCCCAAATGCGTGTGTACCATGTCCCATTAAACTTCACTTTGTAAAATTCAAGCCAGTTAAAACGCTGTTGGTCAATGCGACCTATTTCTTCTGGATCTTGGTTTGCGATAGCTTGTTCACGCTGTTCTCTTAACGCACCGTAATCTACGCCATTAAAAAGCGAATACGGAGGAGTAAGTTTGGCGGTTATTGAGAATTTAGACCCCCCTAGAGGGAAAATGGGGTTGGTAAAGGTATTATCTCTACTAATACCAATAGTATATGCAAGATTCTCAGATGAGCCATTTCCAAAGGTAAATAGACCTGATGTGTAATTGCGCAAATCAAAATGCTGGAAACTAATAGCATGTGATAGGGTAAAATTGCGATCGGGCCACTGTAGGCGTTTGGCAAGACCAATAGAACCTCCAGTGATGAGAAAACGGCGATTTCTATCTACGTCAAAACCTCTGGAGTTGTTATTTCTATTGAATAAGAATTGTACCGTATGCGAGAATGAAGCCGAAAGTTGAACTGGTTTTCTTCCTCCAAACCATGGCTCGGTAAGCGATAAACTATAGGTTTGGAACAATTGACTCGCTTGCGCTCTAAGCGAAAAACGTTGACCATCTCCCATAGGAAGTGGGCGGTATGCGTCCTTATTAAATATATTTTGTATGGAGAAGTTGTTAAACGACAACCCAAGTGTTCCTACAAAACCACCGCCACCAAAACCTCCTTGAAGCTCAATCTGACTAGCGCCTTGTTCTACGACATTGTATTCTAAATCTAGCGTACCGTTTTGTTCGCTCACATTCTTAAACTCAGGAGTGAGTTGTTCTGGATCAAAAAATCCTAGACGACCTAACTCTCTAATTGTCGTAACAACGGCTTTTTTGCTGTATTGCTGTCCAGGGCGTGTGCGCAATTCTCTGTAAATGACATGATCTTTTGTTTTGTCATTTCCTTTGATGGTAATATTGTTAAAATAGGCTAGTTTTCCTTCGACAATTCTAATTTCAAAATCGATAGTATCATTGGTGACACTAACCTCTACCGGGTTAATTCTAGAAAATAGGTAACCGCTATTTTGGTATAAATTGGCCAGATCATCAGCATCAGGATCTCCTGTTTTCTCGATCCGTTCTTTAAGAACAACACCATTGTAAACGTCACCTTTACTAAGACCTAACTGTCCTTTTAATTGCTTGTCGGTGTATACAGTATTACCTATAAAGTCGATATCACCGATATAGTATTTGTTTCCTTCTTCTACGGTAAGCTGTAAGCTAATGCGATCATCTTCATTTCTTATAATAGTATCTGAGACAATCCGAGCATCTCTAAATCCATTTTCCTTATACTTATCAATGATAGCCACTTTGTCGGCCTCATAATCGGCCCGAATGTATTTTGAACGTTTGTAAAAACGAAGTGGCATACGCTGCTTGGTATTTTTCATAGCCCCGCGTAATTTCTTATCAGATAATTCGCTATTGCCATCAAAACTGATTTTATCAATTTTTACACGTTCTCCCTTGTCAATATTGATTAACATATTGACCTTATTCTTTGCTACTGTATCTTCTGCTTCAAGCGTATTTACAAACACCTTAGAGTTAAAATAGCCTTTTTTGCGATAGTGGTTTTCTATAAAATTCTTAGTGGTTGTGATGAGGTTTTCGGTAACTTTTGCTCCTTTGTTGAGTCCGTTATCTTTAATAAATGGCGCTGCCTTTTTTTCTTTAACACCTCTAATTTTTACCTCATTAAGTTCTGGTACTTCTTGAATGTCTAATCGCAGTCCAACTTTGTTTCCATCTAGAGAAACCACGTATAGATTGATATCTGAGAATAACTCCAGATCCCATAATTTTTTGATGACATTACTAATCTTTTCTCCAGGAAGGTAAAGACGTTCACCCACCCTAAGACCAGTAAAGGCGATTACGGTATTTTCGTTGTAGGTAGTAGTACCGGTAACCTCAATACTGCCAATTTCGTATTTGGTATTACGATCAAGCGGTAGATCTCGTTGAGCCTGGGTAAGCGCTGTGCTTAATAAAAGCACAAACAATGCTACTTTTTTAAGGATAGCATTGCTGATAAATCTAGTGGAGTTGTTCACTTGTCTTTCCAAATCGTCGTTCTCTTTTCTGATAATTAAATATTGCGTCGTGCAAGTGAGCTTGCGTAAAGTCTGGCCAAAGTACATCGGTAAAATAAAATTCTGCGTAAGCGATTTGCCAAAGTAAAAAATTGCTTACTCGTTGTTCGCCGCTAGTGCGAATGAGTAAATCTACTTCTGGTAAATCATGGGTGTAAAGATGCTTATTTATACAAGACTCATCTATTTCGTCTACTGAAATTATGTTATTTTTAACTTTAAGGCATATTTCCTTAACCGTATTCAAAACTTCTTCTCTAGCGCCGTAACTAAGGGCTAGCGTAAGCCGGAGTCTTTTATTGTTTTTAGTCTTCTTTATGACTTCTTCAAGTTCACTTTGCGCTTTTTTTGGCAAAGAATTAATATTTCCAATAGTGTTTAAGGAGATATCATTCTTCTGAAGCGTCTTAATTTCTTTTTTAAGCGAGGAAACTAATAAGCGCATCAAGGTGTCTACTTCGAGTTTGGGTCTGTTCCAATTTTCGGTAGAAAATGCGTATAATGTTAAATAGGGAATCCCGAGTTGGGCACAACCTTCGACCACCTCTCTCACGCTTCGCGTTCCACGTTCGTGTCCCGCAGCGCGCAAAAGGCCTTGCTTTTTTGCCCAACGGCCATTACCATCCATGATGATGGCGATATGCCCGGGTAATTTGTCTAAATCTAAGTCGTCTTTTGTGACCATTCTCATATTAGAATGCACAGAAACAGGGTCTCCGTCCGAAAGTAAATGTTAGGGTTATCCCCGAAAACACATACCAGTCGTTATTACTATTATTTCCAAATGTTGTTGTTAGGCCTTCATTGTTGTCTGGGGCACTGCCGTCCAAGTTGTCTGTCAATGTGTAGCGGGCTCCCACTTCTAAAGCGATCACTGCCTTACGTCCCAAGGCAGCTTTATAGCCCATCACCATGGGTATAGCTACATCCCAAGACGAACCGGTTTTTACCAGTGCATCTCTTCGCACATCAACTGCAAACTCATCATGGTTAAAATATGTCAACCCTGTGTATAAATAGGGGGTAGAAGGATTTCTTCCGCTAAACATATTAAATTCCCAGAACGTGTATTCCAGTCCTAACGATACTTCTTTGACGCTATTTGTGAATTCATATCCTCGGTCCTGACGTCTAGGATCATCGCTTTCTATATCTTCACTTTTTAATTGTGAAAACAAAGCGGTGAGTCTAAACGAGTGACGCGAGCTGCGATTCCATTTAACGATACCCCCAAAAACAGGGCCTTTAGGAGCAATAAATGTAGTCGATCCAACATCTCCTACAAAATTCGAACCTCCGGCATAAACACCCACTTCATACTGTTGTGCTGATACAGAAAAACTCCAAAAAATGGCGATTATAAAAATCGTCAAATACCTCATATAGCTTCAAAAGTTTGCAAATATAATAATATTGTGCTCGTTACGACAATTCGTGGGGAGAATGTATACGGTTTTGTGCTTAAGCTGCTTATAAAGGGGCAGTAGCTACTAGCTGTATACGTTTTCGCGAAAGCGCAGTCCAGATTTGCGTACGACAACACCTCTACTTAACAATGAATCGTCAAAAATATTGTTTAATTACGCTTATCTTCTCCCCACAAGAGTTTTTTGCGCAGCGTTTTTAAAAAGGTCTCTTCTTCAAGCACGATAAGCGACACAGAAAATGGCGCTTTGCGTATACGAATAAGCGTATCATTGGTCAAGGTTGCAATACGCGAGTCTAGAGAAATCAAATGTTGTTCTTCGCGTCCAGAAACCCTAAGGCTAATCTCCATGTGATCACCAATAACCAGAGGTCTGGCATTGAGATTGTGTGGAGCTATTGGAGTGAGAACAAAACTAGAGGTGCCAGGGGTGATTACAGGGCCTCCACAGCTTAACGAATAGCCGGTAGATCCAGTAGGAGTGGCAACAATAAGACCGTCTGCCCAATAATTGGTAAGCGCCTCTCCATTGATGGTAGTTTCGACCGAAATCATCGAGGTGGTGTTTTTTCGACTAACGGCAACCTCGTTTAATGCAAAATTTAAATCTCCAAAAGACTGCTGGCCATCGTCTAGCGTTACTTCTAATAAGGAACGACGTGATAGTTGGTAATTGCCTCTGAGTATATGAGAGACGCAATGCGCTATAGCTTCTTTTTTTATTGTGGCCAGAAACCCTAATCGTCCTGTATTAATACCTACTATAGGAATATCCAAATCCCTAACGTAGGTAACCGTCTTGAGCATAGTGCCGTCTCCGCCAATACTAAAAAAGAGATCATAAGAAGAGTCTAGCTCTTCAAAGGTCGAAAAGTGAGAGTAGGCTTTTTCTATCGCTTCATTTTTGTGGATGAGTTCCAAAAAGTTCTTCTCTATAATAACATCAACGTTTTGCTCGTCTAATAAGTCGAGTAATTGCTGAACGTATTTTGCAGAGTCTTTATGATAGAACTGACCGTAGATACCAACTTTCATCTGCTTAAATATTTAGATATTTTTCTAGGTATTTGGAACGATCTCTCAATTCTTTCACAAAGGTGTCTTCCTGATGGCTGGAAACGATATTGTAACTATATCTTCTAAAGGCAGCCAAGATGTCATTAAAATTGGCGCGGCCAATTTTAATAGAGATTTCGGCTACATCATTTTCTATTTTTGAGATAAAGGCACCTAGGATGATACCATCGTTAGACTCGACAATTTGACTTACTTCACTAAAACTATAGTCCAGAACGCCTTTCTCTATAATTACTACACTTCCTGGCTCGGCAATAAAGGGGGTGTTATTAAAAAAATGCATCACATCGGCTAGTTCATAATACCCTAGATACATTCCTTTGTCGTCAAGCACCGGCATAATATTAGTGCTATTTTGAGCAAAGGCCTCAAGGATATCTAGCCAATTGGTCTGATAGCGCACAAAGAAATGCTGGTAGGCGTGGCGATAATCGGCAATGGGATTGCTCGCATCGTAGCAGTGGGCATCATTTTCGGCCAAGGCACCTATATAATCATCACCATTCGCAATAATGATGTGCGAATAGGTAGTTTGACTAAAAATAGTCTGTGCATCTCCAACCTTTGCCGTTAAGGCAATAGGATTGACATCATTTATAATAAAATCTGTTATTGTCATAGTTGCAAAATAATGAAAAATAAGCCGCCTAGCGAAGCTGTCTTTGTATTTTTGTACCAAATTCATACCAAAAATTATTATGACCTTTTTAAGTGTAAATGTTAATAAAATTGCCACTTTAAGAAATGCTAGAGGTGGGGATGTGCCTAATTTGGTAAAGGCCGCCTTAGATATAGAAAAATTTGGCGCTCAAGGTATAACGATACATCCACGACCAGATGAGCGACATATCAGGTATCAAGATGCCCGAGATCTCTCTGAGGTTGTGACCACAGAGCTCAATATCGAAGGGAATCCAAATCCAAAATTTGTGGAGTTGGTTCTCGCCTGTAAACCAGCACAAGTCACTTTGGTGCCAGATAGCGTAGATGCTATCACTTCTGATGCGGGCTGGGATACCGTAAAACACGCTAGTTTCTTAAAAGAAATTATCGCCGAGTTTAAACGCAATCAGATCAGAACATCCATTTTTGTAGACCCAGTCGAAGCAATGGTAGAAGGTGCAAAGAATACAGGTACAGACCGTATCGAGTTATATACAGAAGCCTACGCAAAAGGCTATGCGCAAGGCAATCTGGCGAGTATCCAGCCCTATATTTTGGCAGCCAAAAGAGCCTTGGCCTTAGATATAGGCATTAATGCTGGTCACGACTTGTCTCTTGACAATGTGCAGTATTTTAAAGAGCAGGTTCCTGGCTTATTGGAGGTGTCAATTGGACATGCGCTTATCGCAGAAGCACTTTATATGGGCTTGGAGTCTGTTATACAACACTACCGAAAAAAACTTGCCTAATGTTATACAGTAAAATTATAGGTGAAGGAACACCCTTTCTCATATTACATGGTTTTTTGGGGATGGGAGACAATTGGAAAACACTTGGGAAGCAATTTGCCGATCACGGGTATCAGGTGCATCTAGTAGACCAACGCAATCACGGTCGCAGTTTTCACAGCGACGATTTTAGTTATGCGCTGATGGCTCAGGACCTCAAAGCGTATTGCGAAGCCCATTCACTTGGGGATATCGTTTTATTAGGTCATTCTATGGGTGGTAAAACGGCGATGACCTTTGCGACCACCTATCCTAATATGGTGGCCAAGCTAATTGTTGCCGATATTGCGCCAAGGCATTACCCTCAACACCATCAAACTATTTTGGAGGGCCTCCAGGCCTTGGCTCAAGACCAACAGGCACTATCTGGTCGTAAAGAAGCCGAAGACTTTTTGGCGACCTATGTCCCAGATATAGGAACGCGCCTATTCTTATTAAAAAACTTGTATTGGGTAACCCCTGGTAAGAAGCTTGGTTTGCGCATGCATTTACCCGCGCTTATAAAGCATATCGATGAGATTGGAATGGCTTTGCCAGATGATGTTCGATACGGAGAAGACACTTTGTTTTTGCGCGGGGAGAAGTCAGGTTACATCACTAAGAAAGATGAGGTTGAGATCCGTTCCGCTTTCGCGAAAGCACGTATTGTCACCATTGCTGATGCTGGGCATTGGTTACACGCAGAAAATCCACAACTTTTTCTGAAAGAAGTCCTAAATTTTTTATAACATTGCTATCAACTATTTATTATGCATACATAATAAATAGCCGAAAAAACCCTATGCTATTGAATTTTTGGTAAATTTGAGGGCATATTTTTATAGAATGAACAATTCCCTTAACTAATTTAAATTATGAAAAAAGTATTAAGTGTTTTAGTACTATTACTCGTTTGCGGTGTGACGTATGCTGGTGGTTATCGTGTGAGTCTTCAAGGACAGCGATCACTTGCGATGGGGCACACAGGTGTAGCAGTAGTCAACAATGCAGAGCTTGCCTTCTTTAATCCAGCGGGTCTAGTGTACCTTGAAAACAAATTAAACATTGCAGCAGGCGTCTCAGGAGTCTTCTCTGATGTAGCCTTCCAAAACTCCGAATTTGGTCAGCAAGCCCAAACGGATAGCCCTACCGGGACTCCGTTTTATTTCTACGCAAGTTATGCCGTGTCAGAATCTATTAGTGTAGGTTTGGCGGCTTATACGCCTTTTGGTAGTAGTGTAGAATACGAACAAGATTGGGCTGGATCTCATCTTGTAAACAATATTGAGCTAGCCGCTATTTACATCCAACCTTTACTATCTGTAAAATTAGGAGATGTCTTTAGTTTTGGTGGTGGTCCTATTTATGTGAGTGGTTCGGTTAACTTTAACAGAAATCTCAATAGAACCCTTACCGATATTGACGGTAACCGCTCTAATGTGACTCTAGACGCAAGTGGTGTAAACGCTTGGGGATGGTCTGCAGGGATTATGTTTAACCCAACCGACGACTTACATTTTGGAATGAATTATCGTTCTAGAATTGATGTAGAAGTAGAAAACGGTGATGCAACATTTGCCAACGTACCTAACTCGCCACTAGCACCTGTTGCTAACGGTACTGTAGGATTTGATGCTACCTTGCCTTTACCTGCAGAGTGGACTGTTGGTATGTCTTATGAATTAGGAGAAAAGTGGACCTTTGCCTTTGATTACAACTTGGCAGTGTGGAGCGCTTACCAATCACTGGATATTGATTTTCTTCCAGAAGATGTGCCAGATTCTGTGAACCCAAGAAACTATGACGACGCCTCAACCTATCGTTTTGGAGTGCAGTATGTGGCCAATAGCAAAATTACCTTGAGAGCGGGTTACTACTTTGACGAAACGCCTGTGCAAGAAGGATTCTTTGCACCAGAGACACCAAGAAATGACTCTCACGGATTTACTGGAGGTCTTTCGTTTAATGTAAGTGACAAATTCTCAATAGATGCTTCGTTTTTATACTTGCGTTTTGAAGAAGTTGACGCGAGTTACAACGGATATACCGAGAATGGTGAAGTGGTGCCATTTGGAGGGACCTACAAATCAAGTGCTTTTGTCCCTGGTTTAGGAGTGAGCTATAAATTATAAATAAGAAATAAAATGAAAAAATATATATATACGCTAGCAGCCTTAGCGATCGGTTTTACTTCTTGTGAGCCCGAATTAGATAATCCCGTAGATGAAAATTTCTACACCGCCGGAAGCGCCGATTTTACGAACTATGTAGCCGTTGGTAATTCACTAACAGCTGGATTTGCAGATAGTGCGCTGTATATCACTGGACAGAATGATTCCTATCCAAACATTATGGCACAACAATTCGAGCTTGTAGGAGGAGGAGAATTTACCCAGCCATTAATGGCCGATAATCTTGGAGGTCTAAAATCGAGTGGTATGCAAATCGCAGATAATAGATTGGTGTTATCTGTAGATGCCAATGGAAACCCTGCACCAAGCGTATTGGCAGGAGACCCAGCTACAGATATTTCAAATGTATTAGCAGGTCCTTTTAATAATGTAGGCGTACCTGGTGCAAAATCATTTCACTTAGTAGCCCCTGGTTATGGGAATGTACAAGGTGTACCTACAGAAGAGGCCAACCCTTATTACGTGCGTTTTGCCTCTGAGCCAAATGCGACAGTAATAGGTGATGCCGTTGCTCAGAGCCCAACCTTCTTTACCTTATGGATAGGAAACAATGATGTATTGTCATTTGCAACCTCTGGAGGGCTTGGTGTTGATCAAACAGGGAACTTAGATCCTACAACCTACGGGGGTAATGATATCACCGATCCGAATGTTTTTGCTAGTGTTTATGCCAATCAAGTAGAATTGCTAGTAGGTACTGGTGCTAAAGGAGCTTTGATAAATCTTCCAGATGTTACGTCATTGCCGTATTTCACGACAGTGCCATTTGCGCCACTAAGCCCTGCAAATCCAGACTTTGGACCCTTAATCCCAACCTTAAATGCGACTTATGCTCAATTAAATGGTGCTTTTGCCTTTTTGGGTGTACCAGAGCGTTCTATCTCATTTGCCACAGATGCGGCGAGTGCTGTAGTAGTAAAGGATGAGTCTTTGACAGACATTTCTACCCAACTTACCCAAGTATTAATTGGTGGAGGGATAGATCCAACAACGGCTACCTTATATGGTCAGCAGTATGGACAAGCGAGACAAGCTACAGCTTCAGATTTATTGGTGTTGCCTAGTTCTGGTATCATTGGCCAATTAAACCAAGAACGTTTTGATCAGCTTTTGTCATTTGGTGTTCCTGCAGAGACAGCAGGTCAACTCGCTGTCAATGGTGTAACTTGGCCCTTAGAAGATCGCTGGGTGCTTACCACATCAGAGCAAGCTTCTGTAACAGCGGCTCAAACATCATACAACGCCACCATACAGGCCTTGGCACAACAAAATGACCTAGCATACGTAGATGCTAGAAGCGTACTCCAGCAAGTTGCAGGAGGTGGTTTGCCTTTTGATGGAGGTGTGATCACTTCAGAGTATGTAACTGGAGGAGGTTTTTCTCTTGATGGTGTACACCCTACACCTAGAGGATATGCGCTTACCGCCAATACAATTATAGATGCGATTAATGCCAAGTATGGTTCGACGATACCACGCGTCAATGTGGGAGAGTACAATACCGTAACTATTAGCAACGACGTTAATTAAGACAATAGTTTCAATTTAAGAAGCGCTTTAGTTGTCTAAAGCGCTTTTTTTGTACCTTTTTGTCTCGTAATTAATACCTTCAACCTATACCTATGAAACCTATTCTCAAAGTCTTGCTCACTGCCGTAGCTGTTGTTGTTTTAGCCAAACTTTTACCAGGTGTGGCTGTAAGTGGATTTGTGTCGGCAATTATTGTGGCTGTAGTTATTGCCATACTGCGCTTTATTGTAAAGCCTATTTTAATCATACTCACGATCCCGATAACCATTTTGACCTTCGGATTATTTCTTTTTGTGATCAATGCTTTGATTATTATGATGGCCGATTATTTTATTGACGGTTTTGCCGTGAGTAATTTTTGGATTGCACTCTTATTCAGTATTCTATTGAGTATTTTTCAAAGTATCCTTTTTAGTTTTCTCAAAGAAGATAAAAAGTCCTAGAAGACAACTAATTAAAAGGTTGTCGCAGTCTAAAAAAATCCGTACTTTTGCCGACCTTAAATTAAGATACGAATGGATATTACAAGAGATCAAATTGACGAGCTAAATGCAGTAGTAAAAGTCGCAATAGCAAAAGACGATTACAAAGAAAAGGTAGATAGCATATTAAAAAACTACCGTAAGACTGCAAATATTCCTGGCTTTAGAAAAGGACATGTGCCTATGGGGCTTGTTCAAAAGCAATATGGGAAAGCTGTACTTGTTGATGAGGTTAATAAATTATTACAGGATGCCTTAGGGAAGTATCTCACCGAAGAAAAACTAGATGTACTAGGAAACCCGCTTCCAAAAAATCAAGAAGAGTTTGATTGGGATGCCGAAGATTTCAACTTTGAATTTGAATTGGGCATGGCGCCAAAATTTGAAGTAAAGCTCAAATCAAAAAAGGCCATTCCTGCCTATGAGATTGTTGCCGACGATGCGATGATTGACAATCAAATAAAAACGATTCAAAAACAATACGGAAAAATAAGCCCACAGGATACCGTTACCGAAGATGCAGAAGTTACAGGAGCTTTTTTAAATGAAGAAGCTGGTATAGACCACGCGTCTACTTTTGAAGTGGCTACTGTAAAAGGGAAGCGCAATCTCGACAAGTTTAAAGAAGCCAAGGTAGGTGATGTTCTTACATTAAAGACAAAAAACCTCTTTAAAGAACCACAAGATTATCGTACGGCACTCCAAAAATCAGATGAAGAAGCCAATGAGCTAAATGCTGAGGTGAGCTTTACTATTACCGAGATCAATAAGCGCGAACCCGCAGATTTAGATCAGGAATTGTTTGATAAATTATTTGGTAAAGACGCAGTGAGCTCTGTGACCGAATTAAAGGCAAAAATCAAAGAAGATGCAGAACGTCAGTTCAAACAACAAAGCGATCAGCAATTGTTGAATGATGTTACAGAACGACTTATTGAAGAAACCAAATTTGATTTGCCGGCTCAGTTCTTACAAAAGTGGATTCAATCTACCGGAGAGAAGCCATTGACGATAGAAGAAGCTGTAGAAGAATACAATCGTTCTGAAAAGGGATTGAGGTATCAATTGATCGAAGGTAAAATTATTGAAGAAAACAAACTTCAAGTAACCTTTGAAGAGTTGAAAGACTATGCTAAAGAAATGATCAAAGCCCAGATGATGCAATTTGGACAAATGAATCCTGAAGAGAAAGAACTAGACGACATTGCAGCTAGAATTTTAGGAAATCAAGAAGAGGTAAAACGTCTGTCAGAGCAACTTATGAATCAAAAAATGTTGAATTTCTTAAAAGAAAATGCAAATCTTAAAACTAAGAAAGTCACTTTTGATGAATTCGTTAAGGAAGTATACAATTAGAATACTATTCTAATTATAAGTATCTTTAAGGCGTGTTACTCATAGAGTAATACGCCTTTTTTAACTAAAAAAATTGGACTAATAGTTATATGGATTACGGAAAAGAATTTAAAGAATTTGCGATCAAAGATCAAGGTGTAAGCAGTACGTATTACGATAAGATTGTAAGTAGTATGTATCCGCAGGCACTAACGCCTAATATTATTGAAGAGCGCCAAATGAATATTGCCATCTTTGATGTATTCTCAAGATTGATGATGGATCGTATCATTTTCTTAGGAACAGGTATTAATGATCAGGTAGCAAATATTGTGCAGGCACAATTACTCTTTTTAGAGAGTACAGACGCCAATAAAGACATTCAGATATATATCAACTCACCAGGAGGTAGTGTGTATGCAGGCTTAGGCATCTATGATACCATGCAATTTATTAAACCTGATGTTGCTACGATTTGTACAGGAATGGCAGCTTCTATGGGAGCAGTGCTGTTGTGTGCAGGTGAGAAAGGAAAGCGAAGTGGCTTGCCTCATTCGCGTGTGATGATACATCAGCCTATGGGTGGTGCACAAGGCCAGGCAAGTGATATTGAAATCACGGCCAAAGAAATTCTCACCCTCAAAAAGGAATTATACGAGATCATCGCCAAACACTCAGGACAGGACTATGACAAAGTCTATAATGACAGTGATAGAGATTACTGGATGAAAGCAGACAAGGCGCTAGAATACGGTATGATTGACGAGATTTTAAAAAGAGAATAACAAAACCCCCCACCCCAATTGCTTAACTCCCAATGCCGGGATGGTAAAGTAATTATAGTTGTTAATATAAGTATAGCATGGCAAAAGAAGATTTAGAATGCTCATTTTGTGGTCGTAAAAAGCCAGAAACAAATCTGTTGATTGCAGGATTGGACGCCCACATTTGTGATCGTTGTATCGAGCAAGCACACGGAATTGTTCTCGAAGAATCAAAGGAAGGCGAGCACAGTGACTTGGAGCATGAATTAAAACTAAAAAAGCCGCAAGAGATCAAGGCTTTTCTTGACGAATACATCATAGGGCAGGAGTTTACCAAAAAAGTGATGTCTGTAGCGGTATATAATCATTACAAACGCCTATTACAACCCAGTACCGACGACGATATTGAGATTCAGAAGAGTAATGTCATTATGGTTGGTCAGACGGGTACAGGTAAAACGCTTATCGCCAAAACTGTTGCAAAGATGCTCAATGTGCCATTGGCTATTGTAGATGCTACGGTACTTACCGAGGCTGGTTATGTTGGAGAGGATGTAGAGAGTATATTAACGCGCTTATTACAAGCCGCAGATTACAATCTTGAGAAAGCGCAGCGTGGTATTGTATTTATTGATGAAATCGATAAAATTGCCCGTAAGAGTGACAACCCATCTATTACTAGAGATGTTAGTGGAGAGGGAGTGCAACAGGCCTTGCTAAAATTATTGGAAGGAACGGTAGTCAATGTGCCGCCTAAGGGGGGTCGTAAACATCCCGATCAGAAATTTATTGAAGTCAATACAGAACACATTCTCTTTATAGCTGGAGGGGCTTTTGATGGTATAGAAAGACATATTGCCAAGCGATTAAATATGCAGGCTATGGGCTTTGTAGCGAGTAAAAGCGATGAGGTGATCGAAAAAGATAATATCCTCAAGTACATCATTCCTAAGGATTTAAAGGATTTTGGATTAATTCCAGAAATTATTGGTCGTCTGCCCGTGCTAACACATATGAATCCTTTAGATGAAGGTACCTTAAGAGCTATACTTACAGAGCCTAAAAATGCGATTATTAAACAGTATACAAAGCTGTTTAAAATGGACGATATCGACTTTACTATTACCGATGATGCTCTAGACTATATGGTGAGTAAAGCTATAGAGTATAAATTAGGGGCTAGAGGATTGCGTTCACTTTGCGAGGCAATCTTAACCGATGCAATGTTTGAATTGCCTAGCTCTGGAGAAACGAGTTTAAATGTGACTCAGAGTTATGCCGAAGGCAAGCTCAACAAATCCACTTTAAAGAAGTTAAAAGCCGTTTCTTAGGTATTCGTTTGCATGTATTACACAAAAGCCATTCTTGCAAAAGAATGGCTTTTGTAGGTTCTTAAAATGAGAAAATGGCTATCAATCCCCCAATTGATAACCATTTTTCACTAGTGCAACCTTTAGGCTGCCTAATTCGTTTCGGTAATGATGACAAACTCTATACGTCTGTTGGCTTCATTTTGAGCATCACTACAAGCCTCACAGTCATATAACGGTTGGCTCTCACCGTATCCTTTCGCTATTAAGCGCTCTGGAGCAATACCTTTATCTAGTAAATAGGTCATAGCAGATGCAGCTCGCTTTTCAGAGAGTTTTTGATTGTAGCTAGGGCTTCCTTTTTGATCGGTATGGGCATTGATCGCTACTTTAATCTCAGGATGTGTTAAGAGTGTCTGGTAGACTGTATTTAATGTTATGGTAGAAACAGGCTTAATACTGGCACTGTTAAAATCAAACTGAATATTGTCAATTTTCAAATAGGACTTCTCTGAGGTCTCTATGATTTCGGCTGGTGTCGCTTTAAGCGAAATATCATTTTCAAAGACAGCCACCAAGTTGGTATTGGTCGAAAGCGATGCCGAATTATTCTCAAAACCTTCTTTATAGGCTAAGAGTGTATAATCCAAAAACGAATCAATAGCAAAGCGATAGTTCCCATTAGAAGTCGTGTTGGTGGTGGCTACCTCAGTACCCTCAGCATCTACGAGGACGACTGTGGCATTTTCTAAAGGGATGCCAGTTTCTAAGTCATAAACTACACCTTCTGCCGTTTGATCTACAATAAATTCGGTAAGCTTATAAATGTCATAACTCCCGCGACCTCCGTCTCGGTTTGAGGTTATATATCCAACAGTTTCTGTAGCTGGGATATAGGCAATTTCGTCCATTTCGGTATTGATCGTATTGCCCAAATTACGGGTAGCCACATAACCTAGTTGCGCCTTTCTGCTTCTAAATACATCAAAGCCTCCTATAGCGTTATGGCCTTTAGATGAGAAATAAAGGTATTTTTCATCTAAGGAGGTATGTGGGAATTTTTCGTCCAAAACCGTGTTTACAGCACCTTCTACACGTTCTACTTTTCCGTAAGATCCGTCATCCTGAATAGCAACTTGAAAAATATCAAACCCACCTATCGCTTCAGGGGTATTGGCAGCAAAAAATAGCGTCTTGCCGTCCCGACTCAAATGCGGGTTTTCAAAAGAGTACTGCTCATTGTTAAAGGGAAGTGATTCTATGTTGATAAACTCGCCTTCTCGGTCTGGATTCATATCGGCGCTATACAACTGAAAAACTTGCGAATTATCAGCCGTACTCTTGGTAAAAAAAACACGTAAGCCATCTTTAGAAAAGGACAGGGTACCTAGATTGTCATTTTTATTCAAAATATGAGAAAACAGATTAGGCCTATTTAAATCATACTCATAGGATATTTCGGAGCAATACAGTTTGGTAAAGGGTTCATTAGTAATAGGGTCTTTTTTGCCCAATGCACCAATTTTACGGGCAGAATAAGAAAGAAATTTCTCGCGGTAAAAGCCAATCCCATAATCGGCATATTTAGAGTTGATGCCCGTCTGAAAAGTCTCAAACTGAAATCCATTTTTACCTATGGCCGAACCTGAATTTTGAAAATCACCAGCCTCAGACATCTCTTGAGTATCGCTTTGGCCATCATTTACTTGCCCAGTACTTATATGAACTATAAACAGGAGAGAAAAAAGTGATATGTAATAACAAAATTTCATCTGTTGTAATATGATGTTGGGGTATCATAGAACAGCTAAAATATAGGGAGAATGGGTAAGACTAAAACTTTTTGATCACTTTTAGATAAGAAGGGGAATTCTATCGTTAAAAAACACAATTCGAATCGTGTTAGCAGCTCGTTTTTTGATCACCAAACCAGGAGAAAGCTAGAAGCTGGCTAAGCTTTTCTTTGATTGAGCTGCAATAATTCTTCCATAAAGTGACGTTTATTGGATAGCCTCGGAATTTTATGCTGCCCTCCTAATTTGTTATGTGCCTTTAACCAATCGTAAAATAGGTCGGGCCTTGCCAAATGTATTTTGGGGGCATTAAGTGTTGTGTTGTTAAATCGTTTGGCCTGATAGTCACTATTAACTTCCTGTAGCGCCAAGTCTAGTTGATGCTGAAATGCCAGGATATCGTTAGGAGGTTCTTTAAATTCGATCATCCATTCGTGAGCCCCTTTTTCTTTACCTACCATAAATATTGGAGCAGCCGTGTAGTCTTTAATTTGACAAGAAGTCAAGTGAGTAGCCTTTCGCAGGGCCTTTTCGGCGTTTTCGATAATTAATTCTTCTCCAAAGACATTGATGTGATGTTTGGTGCGACCGCTCACTTTTATTCGGTAGGGGTCTATAGAGGTAAAACGCAAGGTATCACCAATTTTGTAGCGCCACAGGCCAGCATTTGTCGTGATCACTACGGCATAATTTTTCCCAATCTCTACGGCATCTAAAGGGATGATATGTTCTTCGCTGGTACCGTAGCTATCCATAGGGATAAATTCATAAAAAATGCCATAGTCTAGCATGAGCAAGAGCTCATTGCTTTCGTTGCGATCCTGAATCGCAAAAAAGCCTTCTGAGGCGTTGTAAATTTCATAATATTTAAAATCTGACTTGGGTAGGATTTTGGCATATTGCTCTCGATAGGGATCAAAGCTTACACCTCCGTGAAAATAGACTTCTAGATTGGGCCAGACTTCTAAAATGTGTTGTTTGGAGGTCGTGTCTAATACCTGATGCAACAAGACCAACATCCAAGAAGGCACACCTGCAAGACTGGTTACGTTCTGGGCAATGGTCTCATCTACTATGGCCTGCATCTTTATTTCCCAGTCGCTCAGCAGGGATACGTCATGACTTGGCGTGCTACTAAACTCGGCCCAAAAGGGCATATTGTCGATCAAAATGGAAGACAAGTCGCCATAGACAGTGCCTTTGTCCTGATAGAGTTCTTTACTTCCTCCCAAGCGTAAACCTTTACCCGAAAATAATTGAGAATTCTCATTGTTGTTTAAGTACATACAGAGCAAATCTTTACTAGCTGCATAATGGCAGTCTTCTAGCGATTCTTGACTCACAGGGATATATTTACTTTTGGCGCTTGTGGTTCCTGAGCTTTGTGCAAACCATTTGATCGGGGTGGGCCACAAAATATTTGCTTCGCCGCGCCGGCTGCGTTCTATATTTTCGACCGTATCTTCATAGGTCGAGATAGGCACTCTTTGGGCAAACTGCGCGTAGGAGGTGATACTGGCAAAATCGTATTTTTTACCAATTTCGGTATCCTTGGCTTTGTCTATTAGGCGTTCTAAGAGTTCATTTTGTACTTCATGCGGGTACTTGAGAAAAAGTTCCATCTGATGAATCCTCTTTTTAAGAAACCAAGAGGCAATCGAATGTACTAAAGGGATCGGCATAAAGTTGGTATATTTACAGTACGATCACCACCTATGTTGGTGATGTCTACTAGACAAAAATACCTTTTTTCACATCATTCCAAAATCAAAAACACGAATCCTATATGCAATATCAAGGTGTACTGAAAAAAATGCAAACCGAATTGAGTGATCCAGTGCAGTATTATCTAATCATGGACAACGATTTTATTCATGTAAATCAGCTGCTCGACAAACCAATACATCTAGAATTTGTAAAATATCAGTGTTTGGCATGCGGCCAAAACAAAAAGATTTACCGTCAAGGCTATTGCTATGACGATTTTTTTAAAGTACCTCAAGCGGCCGATTGGATTATGCGGCCAGAGTTGTCTAAGGCGCATCTGGATATTGAAGACAGAGATCTTGATTATGAAAAAAAGGTGCAACTTCAACCCCATATCGTCTATCTAGCCAATTCGAGTAATATCAAAGTGGGGGTAACTCGAAAATCACAAATACCTACGCGCTGGATAGATCAGGGAGCTCATGAAGCCATAGAAATTGTGGAGGTACCCAATAGATATTTGGCGGGTGTTACCGAGATGGCCTTAAAAGATCACGTGGCCGATAA
>PAUP01000092.1 GCA_002712765.1 Cytophagaceae bacterium
AACAGGTCAGGATCCAAATGGAGATGATGTGACCGACGATTCTGAAGATCCAACACCTGTAGATCCTGCCGATGTAGATCCAAACTGTCCAGAATGTACAGTGACTATACTCGATCAAACACCATCCATTGCACTTATTAAAACGGGTACATTTAACGATTTGAATGGGGATGGTTTCGCGCAAGCGGGAGAAACAATTACTTACGCCTTTACAGTAACTAATACAGGAAACGTAACAATTACCAATATTGTCATTACAGATCCATTAGTCACGGTTGTGGGCGGATCAATTGATCTTGCCCCTGGCGAATCTGATAGTACCACGTTTACGGCCGTTTACACTATTACACAAACCGATGTAAATAATGGATTTGTAGAAAATCAAGCCTTGGCTACCGGTCAAGATCCAAATGATAATGATACTACCGATACATCAGATGATGATAGTGAATTAGAAGACGACATCACTGTGACCGATTTACCACAAATGGGCATGATTACATTGATTAAGCGCGGCACATTTAATGATGAAAATGGTGATGGTATTGCACAAGTAGGTGAGACGATCACCTATATATTTACAGTGTTTAACACCGGCAATGTGACGGTAACCAATATTGTCATTACCGATCCGTTGGTGGATGTGCAAGGTGGACCAATTGATTTGGCTCCTAACCAAGGTAATAGTACCGAGTTCTTTGCGATTTATCCTGTAACTCAGGCCGATATTGATGCAGGTTTTGTAGAAAATCAGGCCTTGGCAGTAGGACAAGATCCAGATGGTAATGATGTTTCTGACCTTTCTGATGAAGAGAATGCATTAGAAGATGATCCAACAATTACTGATCTACCCACCGGTGCGAGTATTGCCTTGATTAAGGTAGGTACCTTTGCCGACGAAAACGGCGATGGTCTTGCTCAGGCAGGAGAAACAATCAATTATACCTTTACGGTGACCAATACAGGAAATACCACGGTGACTAACATCGTGATCACCGATCCATTGGTAACGGTTGTAGGAGGACCTATAGATTTGGCTCCTGGCCAAACTGATAGTACCACCTTTACAGCTACTTACACCATTACGCAAGAAGACGTAGATGCTGGTTTTGTAAATAATCAAGCAACAGCTACAGGTCAAGATACTAATGGCAATGATGTCTCAGACTTATCTGATGATGATAGCAATTTTGAAGATGACATTACGGTGACCGATCTTCCTGATGATGTGGCAACTATTGGATTGATCAAAGTAGGAACCTTTAACGATCTTAATGGCGACGGTTTTGCACAAGTAGGTGAAACCATAACATATGCCTTTACAGTGACCAATACAGGTAACTTTACAATAACTAATATTGTGATTACCGATCCATTGGTAGCTGTAGATGGAGGGCCTATAGATTTAGAACCAGGAGAAGTTGATAGTACGACTTTTACTGCCACTTATGTACTTACTCAGGAAGATGTAGATGCTGGTGGTGTCATGAATCAACCTACCGCTACAGGTCAGAACCCTGACGGTAACGATATTTCAGATACTTCTGATGATGACAGTAATTTTGAAGACGATACAACCATTACCGATCTTCCAAGTCAAATATCTTTATCACTAGAAAAATCTGGAGAATGGGTAGACCTCAATGGCGATGGATTTGCTCAAGTTGGAGAACTTATTAACTATACCTTTACGGTGTATAATACTGGTGAAGCTACCTTGTCAAATATCCTAGTGACAGATCCATTGGTAACTGTGGACGGAGGCCCAATCACCTTAGGTCCTGGAGAAAGTGATGATACGACCTTTACAGCGGTTTATATTTTGACCGAAGAAGATATCGCACAAAACCTGGTTGTCAATCAGGCGGTAGTTACAGGTACCGATGGTGTCAATACCACCCAGGATTTATCTGATGATCCAAATGACCCTACAGACTTTGACGAGAACAATGATGGCGAACCGGATGATCCAACCATTACGATATTTGAAGGAGTCTTGAATGTGGAGGATATTACAGTATTTAACGGTATATCTGCAGATGATGATGGCATCAATGATATCCTCATAATCGAGGGCATCGAGAATTTCCCAGATAATAATGTTCAGATCTTTAACAGATGGGGTGTACAGGTATACGAACGTGATGGCTACAAGAATGACTCTCGAGCATTTAACGGAACTTCTGAAGGACGTTTCACTATTAGTGAGAACAAAAAACTTCCTGTAGGAACATATTACTATATCGTGAACTATCTTACTGCTGACGGTCCACGTCAGAAGGTGGGTTACTTATACATTAACAAATAAGATTTGATTTGAAGTGTTGTAAGTGACACACGCCAAAAGAAACAGATTATGAAAAAAATAGTTGGAATTGTATTTATAGCTTGGATCATGGGCAGCTTTACAGCCGAAGCGCAGCAAGATCCTCAATATACCCAGTATATGTATAATACTGTGGCTATCAATCCTGCATATGCTGGTAATCGGGGGGTTACCAGTATTGTAGGATTACATAGAAGTCAATGGGTAGGTTTGGAAGGGGCACCCAGAACCCAAAGTTTGAGTATTCACTCTCCAGTAGGCGAGGGGAAGGTAGGTTTAGGACTATCTATAGTCAATGACGGTTTGGGCCCTGCCGAAGAGACGTATATCGGTATTGATTTTAGTTATACGGTAGACATGTCTGATACGGGCAAACTAAGCTTTGGATTAAAAGGAGGAGGGCATATCCTTGATGTCGATTTTACCAAATTAAATTTATTAAATCCCAATGACCCGCGCTTTGCCCAAAATATTGACAATAAATTTTCACCTATCATTGGTGCGGGAGTTTATTATCATACCAATAATTTTTATGTGGGACTAAGTGCACCTAATTTGCTTCAAACCGATCATTTTGACGAAAGTAATAATAGTAACGCCACTTCATTTATTGCAGAAGAACGTATTCACTATTACGGAATTTTGGGATACACTTTTGACTTATCTGAAAATTTAAAATTTAAGCCAAGTACTTTAATTAAAGCAGTAGCTGGAGCACCCTTACAGGTAGATCTTACGGCAAATGCCCTGCTATACGAAAAAATGCACGTAGGCGTTGCCTACAGATGGAGTGCCGCTATGAGTGCTATGGTTGGATTCCAAGTCTCAGATAGTATGCTCATTGGATTGGCTTATGATCGCGAAAGCACAGACCTTGGAGATGTCCTATACAACGACGGAAGTTTTGAAGTGTTTTTACGATTTGAACTCTTTAATCAGTACGACCGAATGCTTACCCCTAGATTTTTCTAGTAAACATATTACCCAACTTGTTACATGCTGGAAAGCGCTCTTCATAATTGCAGAGCGCTTTCCTCTTTTTATAAGAACAATACCATTGATTTTCGTATTTTTGGAGTGCTTATGAAAGAAGAATTAGTGATCCTGGTAGACGAACAGGACAATGAAATTGGGCTTATGCCAAAGCTTGAAGCCCATGAAAAGGCCGTGCTACATCGCGCATTTTCGGTTTTCGTCTTAAATGATAAAAATGAGTTAATGCTCCAACAAAGAGCATTACACAAATACCATTCTCCTGGCTTATGGACCAACACCTGTTGCAGTCATCAGCGACAGGGAGAGAGTAATATAGCAGCGGGTAAAAGACGCCTACAAGAAGAGATGGGATTTAGTATTCCCTTAAAAGAAACAGTTTCTTTTATCTACAAAGCGCCTTTTGACAATGGCTTGACAGAACATGAGCTCGATCACGTTTTGGTAGGGTATTCGAACCAGGCTCCGGTAATCAACCCGGACGAAGTAGCCAGTTGGAAATGGATGCCCATAGCTAGTGTTAAGGAGGATATTGCCCAGCATCCTGAGCTGTATACCGCATGGTTTAAAATCATTTTTGAAAAGTTTTACAATCACATTAGTCAATGAGGATAACCGCTTACAGAAAAGCTCATTTTAACGCTGCCCATCGTCTGTATAGACCAGACTGGGATGATGAGCGCAATAAGCAGGTTTTTGGAAAATGTAGTAACCCCAATTATCACGGTCATAATTACGATCTGATCGTGGGTGTTACCGGAGCGATTGATCCCGAAACAGGATATTTAATCGACCTTAAAATTCTCAAAGATATTATCAAAAATGAAGTAGAGACAGCTTTTGATCATAAAAATCTCAATCTGGAAGTTCCAGAGTTTGCGGCTCTAAATCCTACGGTAGAGAACATAGCGGTGGTCATTTATCAAAAGATTAAAAAAGTGCTTGATCCAAAATTTGATCTAGAAATCAAGCTTTATGAGACCCCACGTAACTTTGTAGTATATAAAGGCGAAAAGTAGTCACCCCTATGACACAACATTGGTATCCACTGCGATTTGAACCTATCCTCAAAGAAAAAATATGGGGAGGCCACCAGCTCAAAGAGCTCCTTAATAAAACTTCTCAAGATCGGCCTTTTGGCGAAAGTTGGGAAATAGCCGCTTTGCCCAACGATCAAAGCATTGTTAGTATGGGAGCGTATAAGGGTAAGACATTGGGTGATTTGTGTAGCGCTTTCGCGAAAGCGGTATTGGGTGAAAAAGTAGCCTCCACTTATGGAACCACTTTTCCTTTATTGATCAAATTTATAGATGCTGCCGATGACTTATCGGTGCAATTGCACCCCGATGATACCATTGCAAAAAGAGATCACAATTCTTTTGGTAAAACCGAAATGTGGTATATCCTGCATGCCGAGCCCGAGGCTCAGATCATTGTAGGATTTAATAAGGAAATGGATGCCGAGACCTTTGCTATAGCTATTGACGAAAATACCTTAACCAAGGATTTGAGATACATTCCAGTCCAGGCCGGTGACGCCTTTTTTATAGATGCTGGCTTGATACATGCTATAGGTAAAGGGGTAGTGCTGGCAGAAATTCAGCAAACCTCAGATATAACCTATCGCGTATATGATTACGGCCGCGTTCAGGCCGATGGTAGTTTGAGAGATTTACATGTAGATGCTGCCAAAAAAGCCATCGATTTTGCCCCAAACAAGACCTATCGATTGCGTTATGACAAGGCATTACAAGGGAGACAACCCCTTAAACACGCCACCTATTTTAAAACAGATATTCTTCAATTGGACAGAATGGCTTACACCATCGATAGGAAGGATTCTTTTACCATTCTTATGGTTGTTGGCGGCGCAATAACGATAAGTTGTGATGAGATGACTCAGGTGCTGGCCAGCGGGCAGACCATTTTACTTCCAGCAGCTTGCCCCGAAGTGAAAATACAAGGTGAAGGTGCCAGTGTTTTGGAGGTGTATTTGTAAGATACTTTTTGGAGATTGTAGTATAAATTGACTGGAAAACTGTTAATTTTGCGACCAAATATGTAATTATGGCAAATCTTAGAGATTTAAAAAAAGACCTAAACTTTGTTTTGGGCGATATCATTGACGCAGTGTATGTTTGGGAGGCGTTAAATCCTAAAGAAGACACCAAAAAAAGCGAGGCTATCGTAGACGATGCCATTGCCACTTTTGACGAGCTTATTTCAAAAATAAACGACCGTAAAGTCGAAAACCGCAAAGCCCACATCAAAGCGGTGCGCGTAGAATTAGAAGAAAAAGCCACTGCACTTGTAGCGCGTATCAACGCCCTATAAATTTTTAAAAAAGGGGTTGCCAATTTAATCTGATCGATTATATTTGCCCCCTGAAAAGCCGATGTAGCTCAGCTGGCTAGAGCAGCTGATTTGTAATCAGCAGGTCGTGGGTTCGAGTCCCTCCATCGGCTCCAAAAAAAACCTCTCAAAACGAGAGGTTTTTTTATTTCTAATACGAACCCACGACCTCTATGTGGCAAAGTGCGCAGAAAAAAGAGTGTACTTTTTACTACGCTTTTTTTTTCTGCGCACTTTGTTTACGCCCCCGACATCGGTTGACTGTGAGGTTTGTTTGAAATTAGAGTAATTCCTATTGTAAGACGAGTAGTTGAGTTGCACTTTGTTTACGCCCCCGACATCGGTTCACTGTGAGGTTTGTTTGAAACTAAAACAATTCCTATTGTAAGGTGAGTAGTGGCGTTGCACTTTGTTTACGCCCCCGACATCGGTTGACTGTGAGGTTTGTTTGAAACTAAAACAATTCCTGTTGTAAGGCAAGTAGTGGCGTTGCACTTTGTTTACGCCCCTGACATCGGTTCACTGTGAGGTTTGTTTTGAACGTATCCTGCTCAAATTAGCGCTAGCAGCTACAAGCTTACAAGAATATCTGCTAAACTTAGATCCCGAAATATAGCACAAGCATGCAATTATGCTTAATCAGTGTTAGCAACAGTTATTGATTTCGATTTTTTATTTTTCTAAATTCTGTATGACATTTTCTAATCTGTTAAACGCAGAACCCCATCCATTATAGAATCCCATCTCTTCCTGCTTTTTACAATATTCGGCTGTAGCGTGAATCACATTAAAAGTGAATTTAGTCTTCTTTCCATCTGCCTTAAAGTAGGTTTGTAATTCCACATTCTGAGTCATAGGTTTAAAATCTGCTGTAGTAATTATTTTCTCATATTCTACAATTTCTTTATACGTCCCCTCTGAAATAAACACGTTCCCATCTGGCAAAGGCATTGCGTATTTCCATTGACCGCCTACTTTAAAATCGTGTTTTATCAATTTCAAGTCCATTCCGTTGGGCGCCCACCATTTCAATAGGTGCTCAGATTTGGTCCATGCATCCCAAACCAATTTTACAGGTGCATTAAATGTTTTTTCAATTGTCAGCGTTCTGTTTGATAATTCACTCATTATTATCGTTTTTTGTTTGTATTTGATTAATGTAGTTTTCGAAAGAATCAATTCTATCCTCCCACAGCTGGTTGTATTGTTTGATCCATAAAAAAGCGGGAATCAAGTTTTGAGGTTGTATTTGACACAAACGCTCTCGTCCTTTCTGCTCATAATCTATAATTCCACATTCGTTTAAGATTTTCAAGTGTTTAGAAATAGCAGGTCTGCTTATTTCAAATTTTTCTGCTACATCATTTACACTTAATGACTCTGTAGCCAGTAGCTCAATAATATCACGTCTTATTGGGTCTGCTATTGCCTGAAAAACATCTCGTCTCATAATTAATGTAACTAATAGGTTACAAATATATGTGTAATCATTTGGTTACACAATAAAGTTTAATAAAATTATTATTCTATTGAAGCAAACCTTGAGTTCTAATTATTAAAAACAACAAATACGGCTCTTTAGAAAGGGCTCAACACACAGGTTGTTTACACCTCAGACATCGAAAAAAGCGGTTGAGATTTGGGCTAGACTATATTTGGTTCAACCCCAAAAATTGACCTGTATAATGCCATAAGATAAACCAATGGTTCTCAAATTTTATAAACCATAGCCGTTTAAAGGGTCTGACACATTATCCTTTCATGTGCATATGTTATAAAAGGGACAGGATTTACCTTAGTCATTAAATTGATTACATTTACAAAGCAGCCATTGGTTGTAACCTTCTAAAATATGATACATCTAAGCCCGTTTTCTAGAATAAATGTTTGTTTTGTATCTATAGTACTCTCATGTCTAGCTTCTTTTGCGCAATCCGAGCAGATGATATTATTTTCTTCGAGTCGTCGTGGTAATTCGGATATATTTATCATGCAGAGTGATGGTTCAAATCAACGGGGTTTGGTCACCACCATCTATGAGGAGTGGGCGCCTACTTGGAAGAGTAAAAATGAAATTACATTCTTAAGACAATTAGACGATGCTATTGTGCGGGTAGGCCTTAATCTTGACACTATGGAAGAAATGTCACTGGCTCAACCAAATCACTGCATATTGGATGATAAAAATATGTTATACGCCCCATCGCAAAAATCTTTGTATTCATGTCAAGATGATATTTTTGTTAAAACTAAAGAAGCTGATATCATAAATCTTACCCAAGATTTAGATGCTAAAGCGCGCTATCCTAGCTGGACCAATACGGCCCAACAACTTATCTTTACCAGTAACCACAAGGGTACAAATGATATTTACAGCTATGATTTATTGACTCAAGAAATCGTGCCACTTACCGATTCTCGAGCCAATAATGAGCGGGGAGAATTGTCTCCAGATGGCAAATACCTCGTCTTTAGTACCGATTCTTTTGAAACAGGGCATCAGGAAATAGGTTTACTAGCCTTAGAAACACAGACATTAATTAATGTATCTAACTCGGGCGGGACAGCCTTAATTGCTCGTTTTTCGAAGGATGGAACTACAATCTTCTACGGCAGTAATCACGATGGTAATTGGGAAATCTATAGTTACAATATCGCCCTTAAGCAAACCAAGCGTCTCACCTATAATGAAGCGTTTGATGGAGACCCAAGAGTATATCACTATTAGCTAAGTAATCATTTTAGTTTGTGGAGTTAGCTATCAACGTTTACCCATCGTGTGTAGTCGCTTGAAGACCTATGCATTTGTTAATTAGGAGCTTGTGTAAAGTGCATACCACCAAAAAAAGTATCTTGTATGAATCAAATTCATTTATGGATGCCATTTCAATAAAAACCACGACTTATGAAACCAATCACTTTTTTCCTATTCATTTTTTTTAGCCTTGGTATTGTTTCGCTTGACGCCAAAGCTCAGAATACCATCAAACCTGAGAGAGGTTATTCTCCTCAGATCGGAACAACCATCGCCATGCTTGACGATCTCAAATCTAGAGTGACCAATAGTGTACAAGGCTTATCACAAAAAGAAACTGATTTTTTGTTGGATGAAAATGCCAATCGTATTGGTGCCATGATCCTGCACTTGGCGGCCACCGAAACCTATTATCAATTGTATACTTTTGAAAATAGAGGATTTAACAAGGAGGAGCGTGCCAAGTGGGATGCAGCCTTGAGTTTAGGTGACAAAGGGAGAGCTCAACTTGTAGACAAACCCATTTCTTATTATCTCGATATATGGAATGACGTACGTGCCGAAACCAAACGACTTTTAAAAACTAAAGACGACAAATGGTTTGCCGCCAATGTTAAATCGAGTACTATGAACAATCATTGGGCCTGGTATCATGTAATGGAACACCAAGCCAATCATATGGGACAAATTCGAATGATTAGTAAACGATTTGATTAGAAAAGACAAGACATTAGATACTAGTAATACCATTAAAAAACTAATAGTGTTATGGAGAGGCTCGGTCTTCTCGTGCTTTTACTATAATTGGCAAAAATAGATCAATAGATTATTTCATATCTTTAAGAGAACCATCAAAAAATAAATGACCAGTATGGAAAGTGTTGTGTCTAGACGTATTATAAAAATTGTTTGCGGGGTCGCCTTAGTATTACTTATTCCATTGATCGCTATGCAGTTTAGCCAAGAAGTCAATTGGAGTGTCTTTGATTTTATGGTAGCGGCCTTTTTACTTTTGGCGACAGCCTTAACACTAGAATGGCTTACTAGAAAATTTAAGCACACTACTTATAAATGGTTGTGGATAATAGTTGTTTGCCTCGTCTTACTACTGCTATGGGCCGAGCTTGCAGTGGGTATTTTTGGATCGCCATTGGCGGGTAGTTAAAACAATGCGGTTACTTATGAATCAAATTATAATACTATGACAGATACCAGCCATCATGACGAGCGTATTGCAAACATGTCTTTTGCATCGGTCTATCCACATTATCTCACTAAGGTAGAAAAGAAGGGAAGGACAAAAGAAGAGTTGCATCAGGTCATTACTTGGCTCACAGGTTACAGCACAAAAGACTTAGAGAAAGTAATTGACGATAAAACCAATTTTGAGGACTTTTTTAAAAATGCTTCACTACATCCCAATGCCCAATATATCAAAGGAGTTATTTGCGGTTATAGAGTAGAAGAGATTTCTAATGATACCACAAGAAAGGTACGTTATATGGATAAACTAGTCGATGAATTGGCTAGAGGCAGAAAAATGGAAAAAATCTTACGACCTATACCAGTAACAGTCAAAAAATGACTTTATAAAGAATTCTTATAACAATACACCGTGAATCCTAGCTTACATAGTGTGCGTCTGAGCATATCCTTGGTCTGTATCGACGACATTGAAGACATTCATAAACTACATCTATCTCCTTTGGTAGATCGATACAACACTTTAGGGATTCCTGCAGATCTTGATGAGACTATTGAGGTAGTGAAGAAATTTATTCAAGGTCAACAAAGACAAGTACCTACTAGTCTCAATTTTGTAATTAGGGAGCGTCACTCCAATTCATTTATTGGCTTAATTGCCTTGAATATGGCTATGCAAAAATTTAAAATGGCAGAGGTCTGGTACAAGTTACGGCCTAAATATTGGAAACAAGGCTATGCCACCGAAGCCTTAGAGGTACTACTGTCCTTTGGATTTCAAACACTCGGTTTGCACAGGATTGAAGCAGGTTGTGCAGTAGAAAATGTGGCCAGCAGGAGAGTGCTGGAAAAGGTAGGCATGCAAAAAGAAGGGCAAAAGCGTCAAGTGTTACCTCTAAAATCGGGTTGGGCAGATGCCTATCTCTATGCCATTTTAGCTACCGATAGAAAGCCGCATTTGGCCTCTTTTACAAATACATAAGTAAGTTTTATCATTTCCTTAAGACTGTCACTTCGTATCTTCGTTTAAACTATCGTGTAGCTATGAGATACTCTGTATTGGTTTTAGTTTATTGTCTATTAACTAGCGCTGTAAGCTGGAGTCAAGATACTCCCAATCGTATTTCAGGACAGTATGCTCAATACATGGCAAATCACCATGAGAGTTTATTTTTACAACTCAACAAACAGCAATATGTAGCTGCCGAAACGATATATTTTAGTTGTTTTCGAACCCTTCCAGATACAGCGCAACGCGCGGCTGTTATGCTTGAACTGTCATTGTATAATGACAAGAATCAGCGAGTCTTTACAAGTTATCATCACCTTATGGATGGTATTGCAAAGGGCAGCTTAAACTTGTCCTTAGAAAAGGGCAAGTACATCACTGTGGCTACCACTCGAGATAAAGCGGGCAAAATTATTAGCAATAAAGCCATTGTACCTATACAAGTTTATAGCAGTGTACAAGAATTACGTAATGATGAGACGGTATTGCTCCCAGTACTAGAGGTAGATGCAGAAGGAGGTCGCTTGTATGCTGGTGTTTCCAACACCGTATCCTTTTATATATCAAATCTCGAAACGACTAGAAGTACACTAAGTAGTATCCGACTTGTTGATGCAAATACTAAGGTGATTATAGAAGATATACAACCTTTATACGGTGGCTTGGGTTCTTTTCAATTTGAACCCGAAATGGCAAAAGCATATCAATTTGAAGTGTTTTTTGACGATGGAGGTGTACTTAGAAAAAAATTACCAGAGGTAGTCGAAGCTCCAGTCACGTTTAAAGTAAATACCTTACTCAAAGACAAAGTATTAGTATCTTATCAACACAATACAGCCACAAATAGCAGTGCCTTTGTCAATAAGGCCATGGGGGTTACCGTGACGGTTCACAATTATCAGGCTATGCAAACCATTGACTATGTCCTCTCAGAAAAGGAAGGAGCCGTCGTTATACCAAAACCTTCTATAGCGCCAAGATTTAATATTATCTCCATCTTTGATGACGCTAATAACCTATTGTACGAACGTTTTATATATAACGATTATGGTATAGATGAGTTTGCAGCGCCAGAAGCTACAGTAGTATCAAGAGTCAAGGATACTGTGGGTCTGTTTTGGGGCAATATGGAGACACTGCGCAGCGCAAGTCTTAGTTTGGGAGTGCCTAATGACATCCCTTTAACAACAGTGCCAGAGTATAGTAAGATTTTAAATAAATTTAATAAGCATATTCGGATTAGTGATAGCTATTTAAGTGGGGTAGAGAGTCGGAAAAAAGCCGCTCTATTAGACCAGCTGGCTGTGGCGATGGGGTCTAGCGAGCTTGACTGGAAAGCCGTATTTACATTTAATCCTACTGTGACTAAAGACGTCTATAACTATTTTAGCCTAGAGGGCAAGGTAGCTAGTGATTTGCCTGCCAATCAAAGCATAACGATGTATCAAAAGGCCTTAGGAAAACTCTATGATACTCAGATAATGAGCAATGGCAATTTTTCTATAGATCGTATCAATATTGTTAACGGAGCTGCCGTTTATTTTTCTATCATTCCTGCTGGAACCGGAGAAGAAACTATAGATTTTACAGTTTCTCCAAATCCATCAGACAACCCGGTGCTGCAGGGAGAAGATTTACTGCCCTTTCAATCCTGGCTCAATGAGACCCGAGAGCGTTTGGATCAGCCAGAAGACTTTATAAGTGTCAAAGATGAACTGGCTCTTGACAATGTGGTTGTAACGGCCAAAAAAGAAAAGGAAGCTGTCAATGTCTCGCGCAATCCCAATTTGAGTCTAGCCTTTTTTGATGCAGATAAAATTGACAGTAAAATGGCTAAGCGATATACCTTTTTGTCCAATTATATCCGCAAGCTCGGTTTTAAAGTGGCTATCGATCCTGTCACCGATGGCTTACTTATATTTAGTAGAACCATCTTAGAACCTCCGCCACTACTCTATGTAGATGGGTTTCGAAATAATGGACCACTTAAAGATATTCCGTTAGATAATATAGACGAGGTATATTACGAGCACAATGGGGTTGAAGGCAGTAGTGGAGGTACTATTTATATCTATAGAAAACTCACTTTTGAAAATACCAATGCCTTGATCAAAAACACAGCTAGCAATGGTTTTGAGTCCTTTACACCCTTCCAACCTCCGTTTCAAATAACGGGTGCCAACCCAACGGCTAAGGTGCTCTGGGATCCCGAGCTCAACACAAATACGGGGTTAACCGCGTATCAGTTTCTAGCTTTAGAACAGCCTGTAGTTCAGAGTACACTCTACGGCATCGATCAATATGGATATTATCAGGTATTTACCCAAAAGATCGAACTGACACAGCAATAGTTTCTTTACACGCTTTCGCGAAAGCCTATAGCGACAAGGCTCACGTTTTATTGACCTTCTTTTTTACGCGCCTTGATCAATCGCTGAAGATCACGACCGTACTTTGATGCTTTTATTTTTTTAGGGAAACGGCCGTAGAGCGTATCCAAGTAGGCTACTGTAGCATCAGGAATCTCTGTAAGTATGAGATAGGGAGCAATAGCCAATTCATTATTGGTCGCCGCAAAATTACCTGTGTATCTGTATTTTGATCTGAGCAGGTTTTGAAGACTGTCGTCATAGCGTTGTATCTCATCTTGATCTCCAGATTTCTGAGCCTCAAAAGAGGCTTTGAGTAAGTCTAAGTTTTTATCGTTGAATTTGGCACTCATCTTTAAGTACTCATTCATTTTGATTTGATTTTGCGAACCGGTAATGGCTGCAAAACTTTCAAAATTCTTTAATGAAGTAATGATGTTCATCTCCCCAGGCTCGGCAAAAAACCGAATGCGGTCATCGTATCCTGAAGCATCGGCCTTATCCAGATGTAGGTATAAAACTTCGGGCTCTTTTAGATCGGCATACAACTCAAAATCAGCAATTCCGTCTACTTGTAAGGAGTCGATATTTACCAGAATGGTATCTTGAATTCTCTGTAGGTATAAGGTGCCTTTTTTCAATCCTTTGACGGTTCCTGTTAATTTCAAATCACCTGACCTTGAGCAAGATAGCACGCTTAAGGTAAGGGCTAAAAGAAAGATAGTTTTTTTCATTGTGTATGCATTAAAGGGCTACAAAGATGCTATTATTTTGGCGTAAATACTAACCAGCCGAAGCCATTTCCATTAAAATTGTACACAAAATAGCGCCATAGGTACCCACCACATAACCAAATACGGCCAATAGCACTCCCACACTGGCCAGCGAGGGGTGAAACTCGGCAGCTACAACGGGTGCAGAGGCCGCGCCTCCAACATTGGCTTGACTACCCACGGCCAAAAAGAAATAGGGGGCTTTGATTAATTTGGCGACCAAAATAAGCAAGCCAGCGTGTATCATCATCCAGATAAGACCGATGGCAATTAAACCAGGATTGTCAAATACACTACCCAAGTCAATACTCATACCTATAGTTGCCACCAAAATATAAATACAAACACTTCCCAATTTGCTTGCTCCAGCGCCTTCGTAGCGTTTGAGCTTTGTAAAAGAAAGAGAGACTCCTATGATGGTCGCAAAGGTAACCAACCAAAAAAACTGTTTGGTAAAGGTGTACAAGGAAGAACTCTTTTCAATATCACTAAATGCCGTAGTCATCAAATCGGCGCCAAAATGGGCGATGCCTACAGCACCAAAGGCAATAGCAAGGATGATCATAAGATCGCTCAAACTCGGGTTGCGTTGCACACTTTGCGAAAAGGCCGTCACTTTTTCTTTTAATCGTTCTATAGCGCTGTTGTCGGCTTTTAGCCAGGCGTCAATTTTCTTTGATTTGCCAATGCCAAGTAGAAGGATCGCCATCCAAAGATTGGCAATAAGCACATCTACCAAAATCATTTTCCCAAACTCTTCCTTATCAAATTCATAAATCTCGAGCATTGCGGTCTGATTGGCGCCACCGCCTATCCAGCTTCCTGCAATGGTTGATAGGCCCCGCCATACCTCGGTTGGGCCACTTCCCCCTAAGGTTTCTGGTGAGATCCATGAAATAATGAGCACAGCAATAGGCCCACCTAGAATGATTCCGAGGCTTCCCGTTAAAAACATAATAATGGCTTTGGGGCCTAGATTTGAAATAGCTTTCAAATCGACACTTAATGTAAAGAGCACAATAGCAGCGGGCAGTAAATACCGACTCGCTACAAAATAGAGATTAGATGATTCTTCTTCTACAAGACCAAAAAAGTTTAAAAATGCTGGAAGCATATAACATAAAAGCAGTGCAGGCACATATTTATAGAACTTGGCCCAGAAGCCCTCTTTCTTATTTGAGGTATAAAAAACAAATCCAAGTATTAAGGCGAGCAGGCCAAAGATTACAGCATCATTGGTTAGAAGTGGAGCGTCTTGTAGCGTCATAGCTTAGCATATTTGTCGTTAACGTCATTGAAAATGCATAAAGATCACATTTCAAAAGCACAAAATACCACAAATATTAGAGGTATAACCAATAGGTAAGTTTCAAATTGATAGATCGTACCCTAGGGGCAAATACGGTGTCGGTAAAATAATTGTCATTATACACCAAAAATAGATCAGATAGTGGGGCAAAACGCCACTGCAACCTGCTATTGATACTAAAATTGTCAGATTGAGAGCTGTATTGGATAAAGGTCGCCCAAAAGACAGATTTGTTAAAAGTGACATCTATTCTTGGTCCTAACAACCACAAATTGGCGGTAGCAAAAGGTTTGGGCAAACTGATGTAATCATATCTCGCTTGCAAGGCCAAATTAAAATGCGGCTGTAATCTTAGATTGACATTACCCCGAAGCCCGTACAATTCACCATTAAAAAACTGGCCAGCCGTGGGGCTGATCTCATACGAAAGTACTTTGCGTTGGTCTGAGCGGTATTGCAATTGAAAGGATGTCCATCGATAATCAGAATTGGCAGGGAGTGGGGTTCCGTCAGAACGACTTGGGTCAAAGCCATCAAATAAAAACACATAGCGATTAAACATGCGAACCGAAAAGTTTGAGGTGTTTTTCAATTCGGCATTCCAAGAAGTTTGGAGATTGTAATCTGTATTTTGCATGTCCAAATTAGGCCGCCAGATAAATTCGGGACTAAAACTAAAGGTGTGCCTATTGATAACACCATTTTTTGGAAAAAGCAATCTATCAATCCTTGGATCAATTTTTAGTATATCCTTTCTTCTAATAAAACCCAGATCACTATTAAAGTTTTCACCTATAATCAAACCACTACCTCTAATACGCCAGCTATTACTATTGTATTGTAGGCTAGCTCCAGCAGAGTAGTCATCTTGTGAAACCTCTGGGGTAAATGATTTATGCGCATAAAATTTACCAAACCACGTATTGTCGGCGCTTGCGAGATTATAGTCTAGTCCTACTACACGATTATACGATTCTGCGCTAGAAATAAAATCTTCGTCACCCGTATTTTGCCTGTTGACAAAGAGAAAGCTAATATTTGATCTTGAGAACAATTTGTGTTGTAGTGCCAGTACAGTATTGTTGTTTGCGCCAATCTCGTTGTCTTTATCGGCGGTGGTCTGCACGCTGAGTAAGCCTACGCGAAAATTATTATTTAACTTCCCACTAAGTCTCACCCCAGCGATAATGTCATTTTGGATCGTTGTGTCTGAGGTGTCTTTTGCGATACCTATTCTTCGCGAAAAAAACGGATTGGCATCTTGAGCGTTACCAAAGTCTGCAAAGAGATCACTATTTTCTATAAAAAATTGTCTTCGTTCGGGTAGATTGATCTCAAAACGCGTGAGATTAGTCACTTGCTGATCTACCTCTACCTGCGAAAAATCAGGGTTAAGGGTAAGATCCAGATTTAGACTATTACCTATAGTCAATCTGGCATCACCACCTACACCAAAATCACTAAGATCCTCATCTTCTTGATAGTCTTTGCCTGCAAAAGCATTGATATAAGGTATAATTGAGATAGGACTTCTAGGGCTACCTAAGGGTTTCTCAAATATCATATCGCCCATATAGGCCAGATTAAATATGAATTGATTTTGAGGGATGTTAATCCAAGTATTGCGCTCGTTGCCCTGAGTGTCAAATTGATAGCAATTAAAACGCCATCTGGTTTCGCCCGCACGATATTTGAAGGCAGATAAAGGGATGGCCCATTCGGTAATATAATAGCCATCATATTGTTTTGAAGTACCTTCCCACTTGGTATCCCAACTTGTGGTAAACCCTCGTAATTCCTTTCCTCCACCAGAAACTAAAGCCTCTCTGCGCACCCCTTCTGGGTTGGATCCAAACAAGAATGCATTATTCCCATCGGCAAAGGTGTCAAACATCAATGTTACATTATCGCTTCCGCCTGCGCGAAAATCTCTTCGTAAAGAGGGCACGACATAATCATTACCAATAGCATTAACTTTAATACCCACATAGAGGTTTTGGTCATCAAACAACATCCGAATTTCGGTTTGATGCTTGGCTTGAATGGTATCGGTGGGGAAGTATTCCCAAAAATTAGTTGCGGGAATGGCTGTATCCCAAGGAGATTCATCGAGGCTGGCATCGATGGTTATTGGAGTATTAATATACTTTACGACTACTTGTTTTTGTTGAGCCATTAACAAGGCGCCATAAAACAGCAGCAATAAAAAAAGTATTTTTCTACACATGCATTCTGGTTAGAGTAGCGAATGTAGAAAAATACCGCTTTCAAAAATGGGCTTTAAGATTTATTTAAGAACCAAAAAGCCAACTGTTTCTCAATTGCAATTCTTCACTATCTGCAAAATATTGCAATTCTACTAAGGAAGGCTTGCTGCCCATTGGTTGAGAAACTTTGCCTTCGAGGGTGATTTCTTTACCATTTCTTTTAATGACAAAGGTGATAGGATCTCCTTCTTTCCACCCTTGAGGATCGCTTATTAAATCATATACATTTGATACGCCATACTTTTTCCCGTTGATGCTCACGATAACATCCCCTCCTTGAATTCCTATTTCTTTAAAAAAGGAGTGCATATTAATGCCGGGAATAATAAACACTTCATCTTCGGCTTGTCTAGCGCTAATAAAAGGTTGATTGCCATCTAAAAAATAGCCCACCGGTTTTAACTCGTCCTGAAGGACTAAGCCCACTTTGGCAAAGTACTTTTCATAATCGATAGGAACAGATCCCTGAACGTGATCCTTAAAAAATTGGCCCACTTCAGGATAGGTCATTGCGGTGATCTCGGTAATAATTTTGTCGTCGTCAAAAGGTGTTGTCTTTCCGTATTTGGAAGACAATTCTTTCATGAGGCTCAAAATTCCGCGCTCTCCATCGCTTTGTTCTCTAATGAGAATATCGAGGCACATCCCAATTAGAGCACCGCGATCATAGACATGAATATAATAGTCAGAATAGGGCTTGTCGAGTACCTTTGCGCTCATTTCGGTAAAGGGAATGCTTTCGTCATACGCTTTAGCACTGCTCATTTTACTGAGTAGTGTATTGTAAAATGCTGGGGCATCTACTAAATTTTCGTGTACTTGAAAATGCTGTGCAAAATATTCGGTTATACCTTCATACATCCACAAGTGTTTACTCATAACAGGGTCATTGTACTTAAAACTGTGAATCTCTTTAGAATGTACATTGAGCGGAGTAACTATATGAAAGAATTCATGAGAAACAATATCTACAATAGCTGCATCTATGCGATCTTGCGGCATGCCGTCGGGCAGGACAACCACGGTTGAGGTGTGATGTTCTAAAGCCCCAAAACCTTGGGCATCTGTATCGGTCATGCTCGATAAATAGATGAGTATGCTATAGCGATCTGTCGTTTTAAGGTCTCCTAGATAATCCATTTGCCCTTTGATCATACGTTCTACATTAGGGCGCAAGTCGCTCGCCTTTACGGTACCACTTGGGCTGTAAACACTTAAATCTACAGTGACCCCGCCTACAGTAAACACCTCCTTATTGGGTGCGTTATACATAATAGGATTGTCAATAACCTCAAAATATCTGGCCGCCGAAAAAAGGTCGGTATTCGTAACATCGGTAGCTGTTGGCGCTACTGCTTGCATAGAGGTAGTGGCTGTGAGATTGGCGGGGCGTGGAATAGAAATTTGATATGGAAGCTCTTTTTTGCCCTCAAAATAACCTACCATAGCGTGGAGGTTAAGCATAAATTGTTTGCCAGCGTCAAAATTGGTTCCTGCTGGTGAGAAAACACCGTGGCTTCCTTCTATATCATAAGTATCATTGACGAGATAGGTCAATTTGGCCAGTTTTTGCGCCTCTGGAATAGTCCAAGCATTATCACTTAATTTGGTGACTGCGACGGGATTGCCTTTGGCATCAAAACCTTCGACCTTTTCTATAAAATTACCATAGTCATCATCGCTATAGGTTCCCGGTACGGTTTCGGGTATGTAAAATACGGTGCTTTCGGTAGTAAAGGTAGGAGGGGTGATACTTACCGCTACTTTATCTTCTGTAACATTAACCAAGTCTATAGCTGCGCTTACAGTCGTTTTTTCTAAAATGGAAGCTTTTGGTCCACAAGCCGTTAGTAAGAGGGCGAGTGCCAATAGGGAAAGTAGTTTTTTCATGAAGATCATTTTATGAGCTCAAATATAGGCTAATTATCAATTTTGCCGTATACCTTGTAAGGCTAAAAAAATCCTAATTACCCATACCATGCGATTGTGATACTTTGACTTATCCCTTAAGAAAACTACTAAGTTGTGTCAAGAGTTCTGGGCTAAGCGATCTGCTTGTTTGATTGTAAGATTTTGAGTTTTCTAAATCATCACCTTCTATAAAGACCAATACGTGATTCATACCTTCAATAAGTACAAGCTCGGCATCTGGTTTTGCCTTTTTGAGCAGCTGGGCTTCTGAGACAGATACCTGTAAATCTTTAGTCCCGCTAATAATTAGGGTAGGTACTTTGAGTTTTCGTATTTCCCTTCTTGGGTTGTATTGCATCCAGCTAGCCATAAAGGGTTGCACTTCGGCTCTAAAAATAGACGCAAGGGCTGGGCTAAAATCTTTTACGCTTCCGTCTTCTTTGAGTGTATTAAAGGCAGCGATAGCATTTTCTTTAAGATCTGGCATCTGCAACTCGATCTGACTAATGATGGTTTGATCTATAGATTGTCCAGCTCCGCTTAAAGAGACAACACCATCTATAGCCACTTTTTGAGCCGCAATGGTAGCCACCAAGGCACCTTGACTATGCCCGATAAAATAGATTTTGTCATATTGATCCCGATCTATAAAGAATTGTGCTGCTGCTACTGCGTCAGAAACAAAATCATCAAATACCAACTTCTCCTCTTGAAGGGCACCTTTTCGCATAAGCGTTAAAACCCTTTTGTCATACCTAAAACTAGCAATTCCTTGTGATGCCAACCCTTTGGCTAATTTTTTTAACGAGTTGTTGCGCGCCATTTGACTGTTGCCATCTCTATCTGTGGCACCAGAGCCAGAAATTATAATCGCTAAGGTACTGGTGGGCGTAGCTGGTTTTAGAAGAGTTCCGTACACAAAACTATTAATTTTGAGATCAGAACTCAGCTCCTCATTAAAAGGAAGTTGTCCAAAAAGAGGGAAACTCAATAGCAATAACGACAAAACAATTTTGTTCATATAAAAAGGCTTAAGGCAATAGTTGTATAACGCCAGATTTTAGGCAAATGATATGCCAAGGTCTTAAATAGATAAGGAAGGTACTATAAATTAACCAATTCTAAGGAGCTGAATACATCAGATTATGCCTCTAAAAACGATCTAGATCAGACTTTAATTGTTAAAATAGATTTGGGATATTTTGACAACTGTATCTTTGCAAAAAAAAAACAAATGATGCGATTAGTATTGTTCACTTTAGCGTTTCTACTTTCATACAGTATGGTTGCCAGCGATGACGACTGGGGCAAAACCGGGCATAGAGTCACTGGACACATAGCACAACAGTATTTGAGTGCTAAAGCCAAAAAAGCAATTGATAAATTATTGGACGGTGCCTCTCTAGCCGAGGTTTCTACCTATGCCGATGAAATAAAAAGTGATGCTGCCTACAGACCTTATGGACCTTGGCATTACGTCAATGTTCCTTTTGACAAAACCTATGATACCCATCCCAAAAGCGATAGGGGTGATTTGATGCAGGGTATCGATACATGTATAGCGGTTTTACAAGACGAAGATAGCCCTCGCCAAGATAAAATTTTTCACCTCAAACTCTTAGTTCATTTTATAGGAGATCTACACCAGCCCTTACATACGGGTATCGCCAAGGATAAGGGAGGTAATGACTTTCAGGTGCAATGGTTTGGGAAAGGGACAAACTTGCACCGTGTTTGGGACACCCAAATGATCGAGCAATACAGCATGTCCTATACCGAATTGGCCATGAATGTAGACGATCTTACCAGAAAACAACGCAAAGTCATACAACA
>PAUP01000093.1 GCA_002712765.1 Cytophagaceae bacterium
AATGGGGTCATCCATGACATTGATAAAGTATTACAAGCCAAATAATTGCTTGAAAAAATAAAAATAAAAAGCCCGCTTTATCCAAGTGGGCTTTTTTTATGATGTAAAGTGGTATTAATTTTCAAAAGTGATGCTGTAAGTGTCTCCATCTCCATAGCTTTCTGAGATCGTAAAGCTATTAGAAGTGATGACTACAAGAGCATCTAGAAGCACTTCGCCTTCTCCTAATGGAAAGGTTTCTGAATAGATCTCGCCATTGTCATTCTCTGTAAAACTGTATTCGATAAAGACGATGCGCTCTTGGGTCTGATTATAGGCCCATTTACCAGAAGATACATAGCCATAGGTCGTGTCTGGTCTTTCTATTTCCATACAACTACTTACCGTCTGGTCATAATCGATATCGCTATCAATAATCTCCTCTTCTAGGCTATAACTACCGTCTGCATTAATAGTAAAGCGCAGTAGCTCATAAGAGCTGCATTCTGTGATGGCTACAAAATCACCGTTATTACACAACAATTGATCGTCAAAACAAAACGTCTCTCCTATTCCTGCCGAGATAGTCATCCCGTCATAGGTTTCTTGATAGGTAGTCATATTCCAAACGCCAACCAAATTGGCATTCCCTCCAAAATTTTCGACGGTGAGACAAACCTCTTCTGGCAAGCTAATGTTGCCTAAGTCATCATAAACACAAAGGGTGTAGCAAAACTGACCCGCTGGTATCGTAGTGTCAAAACCGATGTCTATGGTTTGATCAACATCCATTAGACGCGCTTTCGCTGCCTTATTTAACGTAACCTCCCTATCTCCAAAGCTATTAAAACTGCCACTTGGGATATCATAGTAGGCATAGGCCGCAGATCCGTCTGTGGTAGTGATTTGTAAATAGGCTCCGGCAATGTTTAGATCTGGTGCACTGGCAAATTGGATGTCAAATCCCTCATTTATAATGGCACTTCCATTGCTGGCTATGGTAAAGGAGATTGCACCATTAGGCTGGGGAAGCGCGCTTTCAATTTTGGTAGCTCCCTCGACAACGAGACCATCTGAGACCAAATTGGCTTCTAGTATGGTGCTTTCTTGATTGGCGCTTTCGGTATCCTCTGTAGTATCTCCATCGGTCATTTCTTCTTCTGTTTCAGACATATCGTCGGGTATGGGTTGATCATCACTACAAAAGGTAAGGGTAGCGGCTATGATAAACAGCAGGCATAATTTTAAAAATTTCATAAGTATTGATTTTATATTTAGGAAGACAAAGTAGGCCGCGTTTAGGCACAAAAAAATACCCGTAAACAGGTATTTAATTGGTACTGAGATAAAAGTTGTTTTGTTCAACTAATCCATATCTGGAAAGGGGCTACTTTCATATGCGCCAAGATCGGGAGCCGTGGTTCTGTCTACCCCTCTTATATCAAGAGGGAATTGTAATGCTGTATTAAGGTCTCCCTGCCCGTTGGCAGGTGATGTATCTTCTATAAATAATTTGTTGTTCCGTGCGTCAAAAAAGTTAGGATCTTGACTTATGATGACAGTATCATAATTTGAGGTGTTTGAAAAATCATGAAACGGGCTATCGTCAAAACTGCCATTGGCATTGTCAAATCTGATGAGACTATTGGTAAAGGTATATTCAAAGGGAGCATCTTCATCTCGATTAAAAAACAACTCTTCCCGATTTCTTCCGTAGATGATACTATTGGTAAAATTAGCATCAAGCGGGGCAACAAATAGGGTGTCACCACTTAATATGGTATTGTCAATAAATACAGCTGGAGTGGTGCGGGCTCCTTGCGCCCAATAATTGGTTATCGTACAATGATTGAAATTATAAATTCCTCCAAATTGGATGAGCAAGCTAAATTGTCCTGCATTATTTATTACCGTGTTAAAAGCATCTACCTTAGAAAACCGATTAATAAGCCCTACGGCACTGCTGTTGTATATCTGTACATTGGCTAAGCTCAGATTGGGGTTTGTTGTGTCAGTATTAGACTCATTGAGAATTCCTACCGTCGAATTTTTTATCGTGGTATAGCTAAACCTATTATTTACACTACCCTCGGTAAGTAAAATAGTACCCCATTGTCCGGGTACATCAGCAAAAATGGGTTCTAAACGGTCTCCTTCAAAGATGATCTCGTTTTCAAGCAGCTCAGGGTCTGAACTGAGACTTCCGTTGGCTTGTATAGAAGCATTGTTGGTCACGATTATACCGCTATCGGCATGCACGTGAATGCGGGCTCCAGGATCTATGGTCAAGGTTTTAGCACTCTCATTAATAGGATCGCCTACGGCCATATAACCATAGATTACATACGGTTTATCTGCAGTAAATCGCAATTCGTCATCTAGTAAATACCGACCTTGAATATTGGTTTGTACGTCATTCACATTTAAGGTTTCTACAATACCTGTAGTACCATCCCTGTCGGGAAATAAAAAGATGGCATCTTTGACCAAGGTCACTAGCTCCACACGCTGGGCATTGGCCCCAGTGTCAAACTCTATGGCATCGGTGTAGAGAAACTCATCCTCGTCACTGGTTTGCTCGGCGATATCTACAGTGGTTTCAATAAAGATAAAAATACTGTCATTGGCCAAGATCTCCACTTCTTCAAATACACGTCCAGGCACCCCATCAACATTGAGCCTGTAATTAGAATTTTGGCCTCGAGCCAGTTGCACACTAGGAATGCTAATGGCATCATCACTGCGATTATAGACTTTCAAATTATAGGTGCTAGAACCGATATTCGTAAATACAGTATCTAGATAGACCGTATCTTTAGAAAAGCGCAAATCACCACTAGAGGGTGTGGTTTCAAAATCATTACGACAAGAACTCACCAAAAGAATAAGTAATAATGAAAGTAAGGAGTAGTAATAGCGCATAGTGTTCTTTTTGTAAAAATATAACTTTTTAAAGGCTTCGATATTGTGGCGATCTCGCTTTGTTAAGTGAAATAATAGGGACATCACACCATTAGATCGGTAAGCGATGTTCAAAAGAATTGCCTTCTATTTTTCAACCACTTCAATTTCAAAAAGGGTGTTCCAGTGTTTACCCGTCACAAATAAACGATTTTCATTGGTTTTAAAAGCAATACCATTGAGTACTTCGTTTTGGTTGTCTAGACCAGATTGTACTTGGGCAGGAAGACTTTTAAGATCAATAATACCTTCGAGGGCCCCTGTTTTGGGGTCGATAATCGCTATACTAGGTAATTGATAGGTATTGGCATATATCTTTCCTTTGACGTATTCGAGCTCGTTAAATTTTTTGTAAACTCGCTTATTATCGGTGGGTTCAATAAAAGATTGTTCGGTGAGATTTTCTGGATCCAATAACCAAATCTTACTCGTCCCGTCAGACTTGTAAATCGTAGTGCCATCATTACACAAACCCCAGCCTTGTTGACTCTTACCATAGGCAAAGCTTCCTGTTTTTTCAAAGCTGTTAAGATCATAGATAAAACCTGTATTTTCTTTCCAGGTTAATTGGTAGATTTTATCGTTTAGTACCGTGAGCCCTTCGGCAAAATATTGACTCCCTAAAGCGATTTCTTCTAGAACTTCTCCAGTTTGATAATCTAATTTTCTCAGGGTTGATTTATTGTATTCGCCATTACTCTCATAGAGTGTATCTCCTACAAACTCTAAGCCTTGGGTATAAGCATCGGTTTGGTGGGGAAATCTATTGACAATGCGATAACCGTAAACTTTAGGGGCTTTGTTGTGCAATAAGGTAATTTGCTGCCCTGCGGTAGTGGTACCGTCTTCTGTGTAAATAGTCGCTTTTAATTGTTTATGGCCTAAGGTGGTGCTTTCTAGATTGGTCTTAAAATTAGACGCTTGATTTGTACTTGCCACTTTTTGTCCATCTAGGGTATACACGATAGAGTCTATGACAAAGTTCTGTTTGGCTTTTAGGCTTATAGCGATAGCACCTCCGTTTACTAGGCTATTATTGTTGGCCGTGGTAGTGATGGTGTAATTAGTATCAAGATTTTTTTCTCCGCCACAAGAAGCAATTATAAGAGTTATCGTGAATAGAATCAGACTTTTATGCAGTGTCATTTTATGAGTAGTTTTAGACTAGCAATTTATAAAAAAAATCGCTCTAAAAAGACTTGTCTGATCACTGAAATCCTGTATCTTTGCAGCGGCAAGTCCTACACAACTAGCTCCTGTTGAATCCCCCAGGGTGGGAACACAGCAAGGGTAGACGGTCGTAGCAGTGTGATGTAGGTAGCTTGCCTTTTTTTGTGCCCTAAAATCAAGGTTTTTCAAGCCTAATCATATCAAATAACATCAAAAATGGCACATTTGTAAAAATGTGCCATTTTTAGAAGTCTTTGGTCGATAATTAAAGAAGATAAACGCTAATTAATAGGTAACCCTTTCTACAATTTCTAAACCGTATCCAATAATTCCTACACGTTTGGCTCCTTCGCTATTGGAAAGCAATCTAATCTTAGAAATCTTAAGGTCGTGTAAAATCTGAGCCCCAATACCAAAATCACGATTATCCATAGTAATGTGCGGGGCTTTCATAATGCCATCTTGTTGACGGCTTTTGAGTTCTTTTAATCGGCCCAATAAATTAAGTGAGGCATTGTCCTGATTGATAAAGACAATTGCGCCTTTGCCCTCGTCATTAACCGCTTTAAACATATCGTCTAGTTTTTTGTCGGCGTTGTTTGTGAGGGTGCCCAAAATATCATTGTTTATTTGGGTAGAGTTAACTCTGACCAAGACTTGCTCATTGTCATCCCAGGTACCCTTGGTAAGGGCTAAATGTACTTGTTCATTGGTTGTTTGCTCATAGGCCCGTAATCTAAATTGTCCAAAACGGGTTTGCACTTCAAAGTCTTCCTTTTTAACAATAAGACTGTCGTGGTTCATACGATAGGCAACCAGATCTTCTATAGAAACTATTTTGAGATCAAATTGCTTGGCCTTTTCTAAGAGTTGCGGTAAACGTGCCATCGTACCGTCTTCATTCATAATTTCGACAATAAAACCTGCGGGTTTAAAGCCGGCCAAACGCGCAAAGTCAATGGCGGCTTCTGTGTGGCCTACCCGACGCAGTACGCCCCCTTCTTTCGCTTTAAGCGGAAAAATATGACCAGGTCTACTCAAATCATGCGGTTTGATATCGGGATCGATTAACGAGCGAATGGTCTTGGCCCTGTCTGAAGCCGAAATTCCTGTTGTTACCCCGTGGCCTTTTAAATCTACCGAGATGGTAAAGGCAGTCTCCATAGGGTCGGTATTGCTCGATACCATCATATTGAGTTGCAGTTCTTCACAACGCTCTTCGGTGATAGGAGCACAAATAAGCCCACGACCATGAGTGGCCATAAAGTTGATGATCTCTGGTGTTGCCATTTCGGCTGCTGCCAGAAAATCGCCTTCATTCTCGCGATCTTCGTCGTCTACCACAATGATGACCTTTCCTTGACGGATGTCTTCAATTGCTTCTTCAATGGTATTGAGTTGTGTTTTACGTTCTGTAATCATTTCCATGGCCAAGGGTTAATGGTGCAAAGATACACAGGAATCAATTAATGCTTTCATAATTTGATTCCCATTTTAGATGAGCGTGTGTAGGATAGGGCTTTGTTGCTATGCTCACCCTAGGGTCGTGAACCTCACCAGCGCGATTTACCGCTTTGCTCCCCCGTTGGTTGTGATTCTCGCAAGCTCGGTGGTGCAAAAGTAAAATTTTGAAAAAGGTAGGAGTTAGGGTTAGTACCACTTGTGAACCCACTAGTATAAAGATAGAAACTGGGGTAAGCCTTTTGGGAGTTGATCTATTTGTAAAAGCCCTGTGACTTGAGATTTTCGATGGTGATGCCCAATTTAGAAAGCTTATCTATAGCGGCCCATTTCATATCTTGGTCATAGCCTTTTTCCTGATAACTCTTTACGATATCCTTTAATTGATTGGCCGATCGGGTTTCCAAAAATCCATCTTGTTCTTTGGTAAGGGTATAGGCGGGCAACTCCTCTTTTTTGTCGATTACTTTAATTGCTTTTTTCCTGGCAAACAGCTTTTTGATAGGCGCGAGAAAGGCATCGCTATCAAATAGACCTTGATCTGTGGTGGCTCTGTAGGTAAAGTAAATACCTAGGGGCAGCATAATAAAAGAACTTAGCCAAGCAGCGATTGCTGGATGTACAGTATTGTCTTCGGCGCCGTTTTTGGCAAAAATACCTATAAAATGAAACCCCAGAAAAATAATCATACCTACCACGATAGGCAGTCCCAACCCACCTTTGCGAATGATGGCTCCCAAGGGTGCCCCAACAAAGAAGAGGATAATACAACTAATTGCCAGTACATATTTTTCGTGTACGGCAATTTCGTATTTGTTGATGGTTTTAATTTTTCGCGCAAGCGATATTTTGCGATTATCAAGCGTCGTGATATTACCTTTTACTCCAGATTTGGCAATTTCAAGGATTTGAATAATTTCTTTACGCTCATAGTTATCTAATAAATTGGGCTGTACCGAATCTTTTTCTTGAACTGCACTAATGGCGTCAAGTGGCGTAAAGCCTGCTTTTTTGACAAATTGATCTCCAAACTTTTTTAGATTTTCAGAAATATCTTCTGATTGTTTAGAAATATTTTCCTGTAATTCTACCACATTAAGCATGGTGTACGCATTGTCTATAGACTTGTCTTCAAAATCGACATCATCCAAGGCGCTCAAATCAATGTTAAGGGTATAAGTTTCAAAATAGCTACGCGCAAAGGGTTCCCGTTTTTTCTTTTTGATGTCCTGCTGATAAACTTCATTGTAATAATTGCCATCTTTTAGCTTAAGCGAAAGCATGGGCTGATCGTCACTACTTATAAGTTCACCCTCATTAGCCAAGATAACTGTATAGTTCCCGATGCGTTTTTTGTCTTTCATATGGATGACAACATCGGTGAGAAATTCGTCATTTTCGCCATATTTGTCGCCCACTTTGATATTGATGTCTTCTCCTATAAAATTGAATTGCCCTTTCCCAATAGCCATTGCAGGTTTGACCTTGGCAATATTACGTCTGAGATTTAAAAACTCAAATTCGGCACGTGGGATCGCATAATTGGCAAATAGAAAAGAGATGCCCGCCAGACAAACAATAAATACGGTAAGTGATCGCATGGCCCGCTGTAGCGAAATCCCTGTAGACTTCATAGCCGCAAACTCATATTTTTCGGCAAAATTGCCAAAAACCATAATACTAGCTAGCAATATAGAAAGGGGTAATACAATGACGACAAGTCTAGGCATCACAAAGGTGAGTAATTTCACAATGATGCTGGTATCGAGATCCTTACCTGCAAATTCTTGAATATACAGCCAGATAGACTGCAATAGCATGATAAACATCAAAAGCGTAAATATGCTTACAAATGTTTTGATGTAGGTAAAGAGAATATAGCGGTCAAGTATTTTCATTGGGCCAATCGGATCTGGAAACCTTTGCGCACAAAACTAAGAAAAGGGAAGTAACAACGATCTGTTAATTCCCTTATCTTGCTCATAAAATGCTGTTAAAGCCTGTTGATGTAGTAATCGGTGTATTTGCTCGGGTCAAAAACAAACATGTTTTTTGCCAAAGGTTGATTGGTCTTAAATGAATTTACCGTTATCGTAATTTTGGTGCCATTTTTCTGGGTAATAATCAATTTGTAAATATGTTTGGTCTGTTTGTCTATACCTAGTAGGGTGCTCTGCACTTCACTATTACTATCCATAGGAGTTAATTTGACGTATTGGATAGGCCGTCCTTGAACATTTTGAGTAATGTCCATTTTTTTGGTATAGCCTTCATTAAAAAAACTTAACATCTTTGATGGAGTAATCGCATTGGGATCTTGATCACTCATAGGGCTAATGGTCACTTCTTCGTCTTCAGGAGAAATATTATAAATATTGGTGCCGTCATACAATTGTGTGGTACCTATAAGGTTGAGTTTATAGAGATCACCGGCCAATACAACATCGCCACGGGTTTCCTGATTTACCCCTTCGGCTTCATTGCTCAAACCATATCTAAAATTGATGGTGATATTGTCGTAGCTTTTGACTTTTTGATCGACCTCTTTTAACAAGGCATCAGCGCTTTGTGCTTCCAAAGAATTGGTACCTGCCGATAAGAAAGCTAAACTGACCAAAAATAACAGCATAGACAAACTTTTACGATTAGTGTTGGTTGTCACACGCAGCGGTATGGGTTGTAGCTTCTTGATTGGGAATACCCATCTAATAATAGTACGTATCATAATCTTATTCATTTGCTAATAATTCGTCAAGCGCAGCCAGATCGGCAACGAGAACTTGTCGTGCCTTACTACCTTCAAATTGACCAACTATTCCAGCTGCTTCCAGCTGATCGATCAATCTTCCCGCTCTGTTATAACCTAGTTTGAGTTTTCGTTGTAATAAAGAAGCACTTCCTTGTTGGGCCACTACCAACACCTCGGCAGCTTGTCTAAAAAGGGCATCTCTATCGCTAGCATCTATATCAAGACTTGTGCCACTTTCTTCACCTACGTATTCTGGTAGCATATGGGCATCTGGATAGGCCTTTTGCCCTCCAATATAATCTACAACACGCTCTACTTCAGGGGTATCTATAAAAGCACATTGGATACGCACTAAGTCATTGCCCTGAGTGTATAACATGTCACCGCGTCCAATAAGCTGATCGGCCCCAGAACTGTCAAGAATAGTTCTAGAATCAATTTTTGAAGTCACTCTAAAGGCGATACGTGCTGGAAAATTAGCCTTAATAATACCTGTAATCACATTTACCGAGGGGCGTTGGGTCGCGATGATTAAGTGAATACCAATGGCACGCGCGAGTTGTGCCAATCGTGCAATAGGGGTTTCTACTTCTTTTCCGGAGGTCATGATCAAATCTGCAAACTCGTCTACGACCAAAACGATATAGGGCAAGAATTTATGCCCATTATTAGGGTTGAGTTTTCGCGCTTTAAATTTGGCGTTGTACTCTTTTATATTGCGCACCATCGCATCCTTGAGCAAATCATAACGCGCATCCATCTCTATACAAAGTGAATTCAAGGTATTGATCACCTTAGAATTATCGGTGATAATTGCTTCGTCTGTGTCTGGGAGTTTGGCCAGGTAATGACGCTCTATTTTGTTAAATAAGGTCAATTCGACTTTTTTGGGATCCACTAAGACAAATTTGACCTCGGCAGGGTGTTTCTTGAACAGGAGCGAGGCCAAAATAGCGTTAAGCCCCACCGATTTTCCCTGTCCTGTGGCACCAGCCATAAGTAAGTGAGGCATTTTGGCCAGATCTACGACAAAGGTCTCATTCGAAATGGTCTTACCTAGGGTAAGGGGTAGTTCCATTTCTGCTTCTTGAAATTTTTTGGACGCCACCGCAGATCGCATCGAAACAATCTGAGGGTTTTTGTTAGGAACTTCTATTCCTATGGTTCCTCTCCCAGGGATAGGCGCGATAATACGAATGCCCAGGGCGCTCAGGGATAAGGCAATATCATCTTCTAGATTTTTGATTTTTGAGATACGAATACCTGCCTCAGGTACGATCTCGTAAAGCGTAACCGTAGGACCCACCGTAGCTTTAATATTGGCAATACCAATCTTATAATTGCTAAGGGTTTCTACGATACGGTTTTTATTTTCTTCTAATTCTTCCTGATTGATGGTGATGCCTTGACCACCACTATAATCTTTTAATAAGCTTATAGGAGGATATTTATAATTACCTAGTTCTAGGGTAGGATCAAATTCTCCAAAATCTTTAACAAGCGTATCACTAAGGTTTTCGGTGACTTCATCTTCTATGACGGTTTGCTCGACTTCTACTTTAACCGCATCACTTGTCACGACGGGCTCAATTTCTTCAGTTTCTTTTGTGACCGGTTCTATATCTAATACCGGAGCTGTTTTGTCTTTAAGGGTGGGCTGTAGGTTTTCAACATTGAGTTCGAAGGCAGATTTCTCGGTATTCTTTGTGGTGTCAGTATCGCTTTTCGCGAAAGCGTCATTTGTATCATCGTTCTGAGCATCAAGACCATCACTAGGTTGGGCTACTGGGTTCTCACTAGACGCTCCAGCGGTAAATTCATCGCTTAACGCAGTTTTCTTTTTTTGAACATATGCACGGATACCTTCTGGGGTGACCTTAAGTCGCATCACTGCATAGACAATGGCCAAAAAGGTCATGATAATGATAGTACCTGCAAGGCCTGTATAATCTTGTAAAAGGTCATTTATTTCATACCCTACCATACCACCTAGGATATCGTTCTTGGCGTGAAAAAAACCAAAGAAAACAGAAAACCAAAGCATGAGCAAGATGCCCCAAAACCAATAACGCTGTAAGGTTTTTTTTGTGTAATTAAAAAAGTAGTAGACACCAGAGAGCAGCAATAAACCCGACAAGAAAAAAGCGGCTATACCAAAACCCTTGTACATAAAGAAGTGACTAATTTTGGCGCCTACGATGCTTAGCCAATTGGCCGCCTGGGTGTCTCTGGTAGCGGTGTCTATGATATTTTGATCTGTTTTCCAACTAAAGAGATAAGACACAAAGGCAAAAAACAGGACAACACCCGCAAAAAAGAGAAAGCTTCCGAGTATAATTTCTCCTTGTCTCGATAGCTTTAGGTTGATGGGTTTGCGCGGCGTTTTAGTCTTGGTTTTTTTAGCAGTTGTTTTCTTCTTTGCCATTAAGCCTTGGTTGAATTGCGTTAAAAATACAAATATGAAACGGGATTCTAACTATGATGTTATATCAGAATTTATCCTTTTTTTAACTTGTAAAGCAGGATGATTAGCATGCCCTTGACCCACAGAAAACAGCCGCGATAGATTTGGTTTTTAAAATATCTTAGGGAGATAGATAATGCAAGCGACAATCACAGCGATCAGGGCAGCAATACCTACAGCTCCAGCGGCTATGTCTTTGATACGTCCAATTTTGATGTGAAAATCTGGATGTATAAAATCTGCAATGCCTTCTATGGCAGTATTCATTCCCTCGGCAGTCATTACTAGACCTATACAGCCTATTTGTATCAACCACTCTGTGGTAGAGATATTAAAATAAAACCCAGCAATAGTTACCAAGATGGCGATGACAAATTGTACTTGAATACTAGGTTCAGTGCGCAAGAGGATAATCCCTCCTTTAAATGCGTACAAACACCCCTTTAATCGTCCCTTTATAAAGGTGATCATTGATCAAGCGCATTTAGAGCAGCCTCATAATCGGGTTCCTGACCTATTTCTGGAACTTGTTCGGTGTATATAACGCTACCATCTGTATCGACTACTACAATAGCACGGGCATGTAATTGATCAAAGGCACCTCCGTCTATGGTGACACCGAGATCATTTCCAAATTTTCCTGATTTATAATCGGAGAGGGTATGTACATTGTCAATGCCTTCTGCCCCGCAAAAACGGGCTTGTGCAAAGGGGAGATCTCTGGAAATACACAATACGGTGGTATTGTTGAGCCCACTGGCTTTTTCGTTAAAAGTGCGTATCGATTGAGCGCAAACTCCAGTGTCAACACTAGGAAAAATATTGAGTATGAGACGTTGTCCTTTAAAATCTTCTAGGCTAGCGTCAGATAAATCATTTCGCGAAAGCGTCCAGCTAGGGATACTGCTGCCTGTTTTTGGTAATTCGCCAACGGTTTGGGTAGGTGTGCCTCCTAAGGTGATAGTTGCCATATGTTGTTTTCTTGTAAAAATAACGAATTGTGTCTTAGTACCAGAAGAATACAAAAAGAAAAGCCTCGTAACAATACGAGGCTTTTAAAATGACTTGCTGCTTTTAGTTCAATTGCGTACTGAGGTATGAGGCAACCCCTTCGCGATCGGCATTCATAGCGTCTGCACCTTCTTGCCAGTTTGCAGGACATACTTCACCGTTTTGCTGAACATGACTATACGCATCGATTAATCTGATAAATTCTGATACGTTTCTTCCTACAGGCATGTGGTTTACACTTTCGTGAAATACAGTACCTTCTTCATCGATGAGGTAGGTAGCGCGATAGGTCACATTATCACCGTCTACCATCAACACACCCGTTTCTTCATCAAAACGCTCGTTTGTGATATCAAGGATACCTAATTGATTGGCCAAGTTGCGGTTGCTATCGGCAATAATAGGGTAGGTTACCCCTTCGATACCGCCGTTGTTTTTTGGCGTACATAACCAAGCAAAATGCACCTCTGGGGTATCACAAGAAGCACCAATCACTAAGGTGTTTCTTTTTTCGAATTCGGCTACTGCGGCTTGGAAGGCGTGTAATTCGGTAGGGCAAACAAAAGTAAAGTCTTTTGGGTACCAGAATAATACGATTTTCTTACCTTCTTTTTTTGCTGTTTCTAGGATGTTTATTTTTTTGTTTTCTCCACGATTGTTCATAGAATCAACCGCAAGATTTGGAAACTTTTTCCCTACAAGTGTCATAAAAATGATTTATAAATTAGCTAATTTTTTAAGGGTGCAAAGGTACGATAGCTGAAAGAAAAAATAAAAGAAATAGCATCCCAAATAAAGGTCTTTTTGACACCCTAATTTGAGGACGTATCATGCCTCAAGCCTCAACGGTGTATAACCATTTGACTATCAGTGCGGCAAAAAAAATGACGACGTGTTAGGCTGTAGGATTGACCGATTTGTTAGCGGTATTGTTTGTGGTGGTTAATTGTCTAATTTTGATATTAAACGCGGCAAAGAGCAAGGTCATAAACGGGCTGAGCCAATTAAATATGGCATAAACAAAATACTCGCCTACCGCCACGCCTAACACACCGCTTTGATAAGCGCCGCAGGTATTCCAAGGGATAAGGACCGAGGTCACAGTACCCGAATCTTCTAGCGTTCTGGAAAGATTTTCTGGGGCAAGCCCTTTGTCTTTAAACGCTTTGGCGTACATTTTTCCGGGTACGACAATGGCTAAGTATTGATCACTAGCAGTTGCGTTAAGTCCTAAACAGGTAGCTACTGTACTGGCAAAAAGTCCAAAGGTGCTATGAAATAAGTTGAGCATAAATCTACTTATACGGGCAAGTGCTCCAATGGCATCCATAACCCCTCCAAAAA
>PAUP01000094.1 GCA_002712765.1 Cytophagaceae bacterium
ATGACTTAAATTACCGTGGGTAGAAACTGTAATACAGGATCTTGTTTAACAATTTTTAAAAATTCCAAACCATTAATTTTTGGCATATTTAGATCCAAAAAGATAAGATCTGGCAACTTGTTCATACTGCGCAGCAATTCTAGAGCATGTTCGCCATTTTGAGCCTCGATTAACTCGTGATCCATCTCGAGCTTAGTAATGGCTCGTTTGAGCTTCATGACCTCGATAGTATCATCTTCGATGAGCAATATATTTAATTTTTTAGTCCCCACAATGCTATTGGTTAAGCAACAAATATGAACAATGTGCTCCAAATAAGCTGAAATATTTAGATAAAGTAACGATTTACTGTAGACCGATGGTAGTTAAGTGTCGACCAATGGTAATTTAAGTCATGGTCTTAAATGTCATATAATGGCCGTAAAGCCACAATATTTTTAATTTTAAAGTATTCAAAAATCGCAATTTGGGTGTCTTTAAGTGGTTGTAAACCTGAGCGTTTTGCCCTTAGATTTAACATTTCCTTGCCAGAAAACTAAAACGCGAGCCACTAACTTTAGCTAAAAAATGGCCAAAAATCACGGAAATTCTATTAAAAACGACGCGCAATACGAAGCGCTTCGCGATCAAGGTATGAGCAAGGAAAAAGCAGCCAGAATTGCCAATACAGAAAATGCAGGCAAAAAAGGAGGTAAAGCCCAACCTTATGAAGAGCGCACCAAAGAAGAACTCTACCAGCAGGCAAAAGATATTGGTATCGAAGGCCGCAGTAAAATGAACAAAGCCGAACTTATAAACGCTTTACGCCAAAACTAAGAGAAATAGACTCCTTTTTATAAACTTAGGTGACTAAGCTTTTTCAATTCCAGATAAGGACTTATATTTGCACCCGCATTACCAAAATGCGAACTGTTCTACCCGGGTGCTGAAATTGGTAGACAGGCACGGTTGAGGGCCGTGTGCACTAGTTGCGTGTGGGTTCAAGTCCCATCCCGGGTACAAAGACTCTTTAGAAATTCTAAAGAGTCTTTTTATTTTACAGCAAGGTGATCTTGGGCTTTGGCTGCTAAAATTTTAATTTTGTTTATTTTTTAACTAAGTATTGTTAAACAAAATATTTATTTTTCCTACTTTTGATCCAAACATGGATGGATATGAGTAATGTAGTGAAGACTAAGTTTAGCATCAAAGATCTTGAAGGTCTCAGTGGTATCAAGGCGCATACCATACGTATTTGGGAAAAGCGATACACTTTACTTGAACCTCAAAGGACAGATACCAATATCAGGTATTACACGCTTTCAGATTTACAAAAACTGCTCAATGTAGTTTTCTTATTAGAAAATGGCTCAAAAATTTCTAAAGTGGCTAAGCACAGTAGCCAAGAAATCGCCGAAAAAGTAGCCACAATAGTTGCCGAAAAAAGTTTTGGCCATCAAAATCATGCGATCAATTCGATGAAGATTGCTATGATGAATTTTGATCAAAATCTATTCTACAAGACCTATAATGCCTTGTTAGAACAAAAGACCTTTGACGAAATTTTTTATGAAACGCTTATACCGCTTTTGGAAGAAATAGGTTTACTCTGGCAAACAGACACTATTAATCCTTCACATGAGCACTTTATTTTCAATTTAATTAAACAAAAGATCCTACTAAATATAGAGCACATTCAAAGTTCGGCTCAACACACGAATAATAGAACTTTTGCCTTGTTTCTACCTGAAAACGAATTTCATGAATTGGGGCTTTTATTTCTCAATTACGAAATTGTCAAAAATGGATACAAGGTGATCTATTTAGGTCAAAGTATACAACTCGAGAGTCTACAGTATCTATCTGTAAATCACCCTAATATTTCGTTTGTAACCTATATGACGGTATTGCCAGAAGTAGACGATCTTCCAGACTACCTCAAAGAATTTGACGAGCGTTTTGGACAGGATGACTTTCTCTTGTACATCTTGGGTAACCGAGTACAGCAAATTGATGAAGCCATGTCGCCAGACTCTATTAGACCTATGATGAGTATTCGTGAGTTTGTGAATGTGATCAAAAAACCAACCCTAAACTATGCCTAAAAAAATCATTGTGATTGGCTCAGGATTTTCCTCTCTGGCCGCAGCTTGCTACCTCGCAAAAGACGGTAATGAGGTTCATATCTTCGAAAAGAATAAAACTGTTGGAGGGCGTGCACGACAGTTAAAAAAAGATGGCTTCGTCTTTGACATTGGACCTACTTGGTATTGGATGCCCGATGTTTTTGAGCGCTTTTTTGCAGATTTCAACACCACTCCAGAGGCCTATTACGAGCTCATAAAATTGGGCCCTGCCTACAGAGTATACTTTGGCACTAATGACTATATCACTATAGGCGATAGTCTGGGCAAAATAAAAGAAGTTTTTGAACTGGAAGAACCGGGAAGCGCTGCAAAACTGCAGGAGTTTATCGATGATGCCAAAGACAACTACGACATTGCCATCAAAGATTTGGTGTATAGACCAGGGCTTTCTCCTCTAGAATTAGTCACCCCTCAAACGATGACTAGAATTGGAAAATTTTTTAGCACTATTGCCAAGCAGGTGCGCAAAGAGTTTAACAACCCCCGTCTAGTTGCCATATTAGAGTTTCCCGTATTATTTTTGGGCGCTAAGCCTTCCAATACGCCGGCCTTTTATAGTTTTATGAATTATGCCGATTTTGGCATTGGCACTTTTCATCCTAAAAATGGAATGTATTCGGTCATAGAAGCTATGGCTACCTTGGCCGAGTCTCTGGGTGTCACTATTCACACCGAGCAAAATGTCACCGAGATTAGCACCCAAAATAACACAGTTACAGGGGTTGTGAGTAATGATGCTTTCGCGAAAGCGGATATCGTCCTCTCTGGAGCCGATTACCATCATACAGAAACCCTTTTGCCCTCATCACTGCGACAATATTCTGAAAAATATTGGGAGAAGAAAGTCTTTGCGCCTTCTTCCTTGCTTTTTTATGTAGGTTTTGACAAAAAACTCAAGAATGTAGATCACCACACCTTGTTTTTTGATGTCGATTTTGCACAACATGCAGAAGAGATTTACGACAGGCCACAATGGCCTAGTAAGCCGCTCTTTTATGCGAGTTTCCCTTCTATGACAGACAGCAGTGCTGCCCCTGAAGGCAAAGAAGCTGGAATATTTCTCATACCCTTAGCTCCAGGGCTTGAAGATACTCCAGAATTGCGCCAACAATACTTTGACATTATCATCAATAGGTTTGAAAAGTTGACGGGTCAAAGCGTACGAGACCAAGTGATTTTTAAAGAGTCTTTTTGTGTAAATGATTTTATTAAAGACTACAATTCTTATAAGGGCAATGCCTATGGCATGGCCAACACCTTATTGCAGACTGCTTTTTTACGACCTAATTTAAAGAGCAAAAAGGTAAAAAATTTGTATTTTACTGGTCAATTAACGGTACCGGGACCAGGAGTCCCTCCTTCTCTGATATCAGGTAAGCTCACCGCACAATTGATCGCAACCAACAACGACAATTAATGAAATCTTTATTTGACACTGTATCTGGAGAATGTGCGAAGACGGTTACTCAGTCTTACAGCACCTCGTTTTCTAGTGCGACCAAAATGTTATCGCCTACTATTAGACAGGATATTTATAACATTTATGGCTTTGTTCGCTTTGCCGATGAAATCGTCGATTCATTTCACGACTATGATAAAGCCACACTTTTTGATCGGTTTGAGCAGGACATGGATCGTGCCCTCACCGATAAAATTAGCTTGAATCCCATTTTAAATGCTTTTCAGCATACGGTACGCCGGTATCAAATAGAACGTCATTTGATCGATGCTTTTATGAAGAGTATGCGTTTGGATCTGACCAAGTCAGAATACCTCACAGATGCCGAGTATAAAGAATACATTTATGGTAGCGCAGATGTCGTGGGGCTAATGTGTCTCACAGTATTTGTCAAAGGAGATCGCAAACAGTACGACTTGTTAAAAGACAGTGCGATGAGTTTGGGGTCTGCCTTTCAAAAAGTCAACTTTCTACGCGATTTAAAAGCCGATTTTGAAGGCTTAAGTCGCACGTATTTTCCGGGTACTAACCTGCTCGAATTAGATGAGACATCAAAGCAAAAAATCATCGCCGAGATTGAAGCCGATTTTGCCATAGGGCTTCAAGGCATACACCAATTACCTGTCGAGGCCAAATTTGGCGTATACACTGCTTATCGCTACTATCGAAAATTATTAAAAAAGCTCAAAAATGTGCCTTCGGCCGAAATAAAAAATGCGCGTATTCGTGTACCCGATTACGTCAAAGTGAGCCTATTGGCTCGCAGTTATGTCAAATACCGTTTAAATCTTATTTAAATTACCCCCATGCAAGTATTTCTTTGGATATTAGTTTTTGTACTCACCTTTTGTATCATGGAATTTTTGGCCTGGGCCACGCATAAATATGTAATGCACGGCTTTTTATGGTCACTACATAAAGATCATCACCATAAAGATCACAGCTCATGGTGGGAACGCAACGACCTATTTTTTATCTTTTATGCCTTGGTTAGTATAGGATGCTTTTTACTCTGGCGTTATGAAGGTGTCTGGATAGGACTTCCTATTGGCTTAGGGATCTTTGCTTATGGTATTGCCTATTTTATGGTACATGATATTTTTATACACCAACGTTTTAAAATGTTCCGCAATGCCAAAGGATGGTATGGCAAAGCCTTAAGACGTGCCCACAAAATGCATCACAAACACTTAGGCAAAAATGATGGCGAATCGTTTGGGATGCTTTTTCCTCCGCTAAAATATTTTAAACAAGCCAAGGCGAGCAAACGATAACGAGAACCAAACCAACTGTTAGAAAACAAAGAATAAAACGAAGATAAAAAAGGATGCCTGGGCATCCTTTTTTTGATGTGCTACTCTAGGGGCTATAGCCAAAAAACTGTAATTTCGCTTTATGAGGTATACTTCTTTAGTGACTGGTGGGGCAGGCTTTATTGGGGCACATGTAGCCCGTCATTTAGTGCAGATGAAGCATCAGGTGGTCATCATCGATGATCTCTCGGGTGGTTTTGAGTCTAATATTCCGACAGCAGCCATTTTTAAAAAAGGAAGTATTACAGATAGCGCATTTGTACAAGAAGTTTTTACCCAATATCGTTTTGATTATGTCTATCACTTTGCCGCCTATGCCGCCGAAGGATTAAGTCACTTTATTAGAAATTTTAATTACACCAATAATCTTTTAGGAAGTATAAACTTGATCAACGCTGCGGTTAATCACGAGATCAAATGTTTTGTTTTTACTAGTTCTATAGCCGTCTACGGTACTCAAGAGCTCCCGCTCTCAGAAAATCAGCATCCCCAACCCGAAGATCCATACGGTATTGCCAAATATGCCGTAGAAAAAGATTTGGAATGCGCTCATCAACTCTTTGGCTTGCCATATATCATATTTCGACCGCACAATGTATATGGGCCGCTTCAAAATATTGGAGATAGCTATCGCAATGTCGTGGGCATTTTTATGAATCAATTGTTACAACAGCAACCCATGACCATTTTTGGTGACGGCACCCAGCAGCGCGCCTTTACTTATATTGACGACCTAGCTCCTTATATTGCTGCTGCACCCGCTTTCGCGAAAGCGTATCATCAAGTATTTAATATAGGAAACGATGTAGCGCACACGGTAAATGAGCTCGCCAAGGCAGTGGCCAAAAGCATGAACAAAGAAGCCAATATCTCCTACCTGGATGCCAGAGAAGAAGTAAAACTGGCTTACGCTACACATAAAAAATTTACTGCGGTATTTGACCCTAAACCAAGTACTTCGCTTGATCAAGGTCTCAAACAGACGGCACGTTGGGTAGCACAACACGGAGCCCGACAAAGCAGCGTTTTTGACCCGATAGAAATCACAAAAAACCTCCCTCCCTCTTGGCAATAACACCACCTCTTGTTTCGATCATTATGGCTGTCAAAGACACAGCCCCCTATTTACACGATTGTATAGACTCGATCATCGCGCAGTCTTACCCGTATTGGGAGCTCATTGCGGTAAATGACCACTCTAGTGATGCCACGCCCGAGATATTACGAGCCTACGCCCAAAAAGACAAGCGCATACGGGTTTTTGACAGTGATAGACCTAAATTGATCCCTACCCTACAACGCGGGTATAAAGAAGTACGAGGCACGCTTATCAATCGTATGGACTCTGATGACAAAATGCCTCATGATAAATTGGAGGTATTGGTCAAGGCTTACCAGCCCTATGGAAAAGGCCATGTGATAGCGGGTGGGACTCAGCATTTTGTAGATGAGGGTGAAGTAGGCGATGGTTTTTTACGATATGAGAAATGGCTCAATGAGGTTGCCCGTAGCAGTACACATTACCAACAAATTTATAAAGAATGTGTTATCCCTTCGCATTGCTGGCTTATTCATAAAGACGATTTTGATGCCGTGGGAGCATTTGATCCTGTAGTGTATCCCGAAGACTATGACCTTTGTTTTAGGATGTACAAACACGGGCTAAAAGTGATTGGGATCGATCATATTCTTCATTACTGGAGAGACCGTTCCAATCGCATCTCTCGTACTTGGGATGAATACAAAGACAATCGGTATTTTGACCTTAAAATGCGTTTTTTTTATGATATTGACCGTGATCGTAACAGGCCGTTAGTACTTTGGGGGGCTGGCAGAAACGGTAAGGATATGGCCAAGATTATTAAGGCGTATGATGACTCATTTTTTTGGGTGACAAATAATCAAAAACAATTAGGCAAAGATATTTACGATGTGAGGATGCAACACTATGATACGATTCCAGATTTAGATCATCCGCAAATTATGATCGTCGTAGCTTCTCCAGAAGGCAAAAAGGAAATAGAACAACAGCTCCTAGATTGGGGTAAAAAACCTGTTGAAGATTATTGGTTTTTTGCATAAAATCGTTCTGATCTGATTTGTAGCCTCTAAAAAAAGAATTATGGCATTTAACATCGTATTAGTCGCGCCTGAAATACCAAATAACACTGGCAATATTGGCCGCTTATGTCTGGGAACCAATTCAGAACTGCATTTGATAAAACCCTTAGGTTTTGAGATTAATGACAGCCGCCTTAAAAGAGCAGGACTGGACTACTGGCAGCATCTAAAGGTAAATTACTACGACAGCTGGGAAGCGTTTCTAGCGTTGCACAGCGACAAGAAAATGGCTTTTTTCTCAAGTCATGGTCAAAATTCCTTTTGGGAAATTCCTTTTTCAAAAGATATGTTTCTAATTTTTGGAAAAGAATCAACTGGTTTGCCAGCCGCTATAACGAGCGCCCACAAGGAGCAACTTTATCAAATCCCCCTCTACAGCCCGCATATTAGAAGTCTAAATCTTGCAAATGCTGTAGGAATAACGATTTATGAAGGTTTGAGACAGCTTACTTAATGTGCTTGTTCACATTTAAAAGATCGATCATTTCTGGTGATATTTGCCCGTCATAAACTCCATAGGCATCTACCAATAAGCCTTTCTCTCCGTCACTGGTTTTTATGGCGTACAATATAGAATTGTCATCTGTGCTGCTCATTCCTTCAAATCGAAAGAAACTAACAACTTCACATTCTCCTGCTTTCCATTCTTTTTTAAGTTGTTTGGAAGCTACACCATCTGAGACGAGATTAAAATCTATAGTATATCCCTCCTTTTGTAAATCTTCTATCGCTACCGATAATGAACTGTATCCTTTCTTCATTGGTTATATTTTACCCATAAGATACCTCATCAACCAGCCAAAAACAAGATTTTAAAAAAAGTTTAATACTTGTTAGAGGGTAATCAGGGTAAAGTGCCCTGCTAGTGGATCTAGTGATTCTACCAGCTCAGGAATGAGTGTCTCCCCGTATTCGAGGTAAAATTCTGAAAAATTGGTATTGCGTTCTTGAAGACTTTGCATGGGAAATACCTCATTTTGGAGGTCAACCAGACGTTGTACTTGATCTTGTAGTTTTCGTTTTTGCGCTTTCAAAAGCCGATGCTCGAGGTGATCTAGCCCTTTGAGTTGCTTGACCTCTTGGGCTTTGACGGCCCCTACAAAAGAGGGATCTGTTTCTTCGGCTATGAGATACATCGCTTTAAATTGTTCTCTTAAAAAAGCACGTTGGTCAGAAAAGTCGATTTCTAAATTGGATATCTGTCTAATTTTCTGATTGATCAATTCGTTTTGTTTGAGAAACAACTGGGCATCGCTCACTTGCAAACGTTGGGTTTTCTCCAGATGCTTCTGGGTGCGTAACAATGCCGAATTTCGCAAAAGCAGAACAGGAAAAGGCACGCCCACACTCTCAAAAAGTGTCTTTAATTGAAACCAATAGGCCAGCTCTCCCCCTCCACCGATATAACAAATATTGGGTAACATTACTTCCTGAAACAAGGGACGTAATAGCGCATTGGGAGAAAAACGTTCTGGATGAGCTGCTACTTCTTGTAAAATTTCATCTCGATCAAAAGAAAGTGGCGTATTGTTTACCCTGTAACGACCATCCTCTTTTATAAGGCGTTCGCGCAAACCTGCTTTGATGTAAAACAGATTGATTTCTCGAGGAAAGACCTGTTCGGGATAACCAAGACTGGTCAAGCGCTCGGTCTGAGCGCTTACTTGTTGATGCGAAATACCTTCTAGCAATTCTTGTTTGATATAAGGCGCAAACAGGGCTTTAAGCGCCGGATCATCGCCGTCTACGATAACCAACCCGTATTCCTTAAATAAACTATTGGCTAGAAATCGTGTAGCCGCTGTCAATGTATCGTGTTCGAGATAGGACTTTTCGAAAAGACTGATCAAGGTTTTGGCGTTAGTGCTGCTTCCCAATTGAGCTGCAAATAACTCAAATACCTCAGTTAGACCGTCGGTATTTAATTGACCTACTGGTCCAGCCGCCTCTTTATTCCACTGTATTTTTGCTCCTTTAAAATTAAAATAATTGATCTCTTCAAAATCATGATCTTCGGTAGCCATCCAATAGATTGGAATATAACTGCGCTCCGGATCTTGGCTGTTGAGCTTTTTGGTGAGATTGATCACAGAGATGATCTTGTACAAAAAATAGAGTGGCCCAGTAAATAAATTGAGTTGATGCCCGGTGGTTATGGTATAACTATTTGCTTGTTGTAAGGCTTTTATATGCTCTAAAGTAGCATCCGAGGTATCGATATCTTTATACTGCTTCAGCAAGGCTTCGCTCAATTGCTCGCGCAGCTTTGCCATCCCAGAACCTGATAGGTGGTTAAATGCCTTACCCTTTTCTTGAGCCTGAGCAATGAGATTATCAATACTCGGAAACCTATGGTAAAAAGGTGCTAGTGTTGATTTTTGATCGAGATAATCACAAATTAAGGGCGAAAAATATCCAGTATTTCTATAATCTATTGCAGCTGCAGGCATGCGTTTATGTTTAGTTTGGTAAATATAAAAGTATGCAAAATGTCCTTTCCCAAATTTACGTTAAAACGCCAAATGGTTGTCGGTCGTTTTTAGTAGCTTTAACTCTTACTAAAAACCAGCCAAATGCTTAAACGTTTACACCTATTCGCCATCCTATTTGTGATTACCTCACTCTCTGCTCAAACCATTAAAACTCCTGCCGAGTTTCTAGGGTATGAGATTGGCACACAGTTTTCTAGACATGCCGATGTAGTTAGCTATTTTGAATATGTCGCAGCCAATAGTGATTGGGTCACCTATCAAGAATACGGCAAGACCAACGAAAGACGGCCGTTGACCTATGCTGTTGTAACGACACCAGCAAATCACAACAATTTAGAAAATATCAGAAAAGCCAATCTGGTTCAGACTGGGCTGCTTTCAGAAAATGCAGGACCTGCAGACAAAGCAATCGTATGGCTATCTTACAATGTACACGGCAATGAAGCCTCAAGTACTGAAGCCTCTATGGTTACTTTATACGAACTTATCACTACCAAAAAAGATTGGTTACAAAATACGGTAGTAATCATTGATCCCTGTATCAATCCCGATGGACGCGATCGCTATGCCAACTGGTTCAATCAGGTAGCGGCGACCCCTTATGACCCAGCACAAATTGCCGCCGAGCACAACGAACCTTGGCCAGGTGGACGACCTAATCACTACCTTTTCGATCTCAATAGAGATTGGGCATGGGCGTCTCAAATTGAAACAAGACAACGTCTTAAGGTTTACAATACATGGATGCCTCATATTCATGTCGATTTTCATGAGCAAGGCATCAACGAGCCCTACTATTTTGCCCCAGCGGCAGAGCCTTTTCACGAGGTTATTAGCGATTGGCAGCGCGACTTCCAAACGCAAATTGGCAAAAATCACGCCCGTTATTTTGATGATAAAGGCTGGTTGTTTTTTACCAGAGAACGCTTTGATTTGTTGTATCCTAGCTACGGTGACACCTACCCCACTTTTATGGGAGCAATTGGTATGACCTATGAACAAGCAGGACACGGTCGCGCAGGTTTGGGGATCAACACAGACGAGGGGTTCGAGTTGACTTTAGTAGATCGAGTGGCACATCACAAAACAACGGGATTATCTACCGTAGAGATCGCTTCACAAAACGCGGCCAAACTCAATCGTGAATTTGCCTCCTTTTTTGACAATAGCGACCTCAACTACAAAAGCTTTGTCCTAAGCGGCAATACCGACAATATCAAAGAATTGGCTCAATTATTAGACAGACATGAGATTAGGTATGGCTTTTCCAAAAATGGGAAAGCATCTGGATATCATTATGGCAAAAATGGCCAAGGTAGTCTCAATTACGAGTTGGCGATGGTCATTCCTACCAATCAGCCTAAAGGAAAAATGGTCAAGGCCCTATTTGAACCAGATGCCAAACTCAGCACACCACTTACTTACGATATTACTGCTTGGAGCCTGCCACATGCTTATGGCCTTGATGCGATTGCCAGCACGGCAAAAATTTCGGCAACGGCAAGTAATCCTTTCCAAACCCCTGTAAATAACTTAAATGCTGATGCTCCTGGCTTTATCGCCAAATGGGATAGTATGAAAGATGCTCAGTTTTTGGCAGCTTTGCTCACCGAGGGCATCAAGGTGCGTTTTTCTGAAAAACCATTTGTGAATGCTGGAATACCCTATGATCGGGGCTCTTTAATAATTACCAAAAGTGATAATAAAGACATTAACAATCTATCTCAAAAACTGACAGCACTTGCCAATACACACCAACGTCAATTGAGCGCGGCTAGCTCAAGCTTTGCCGATAATGGCCCAGACTTCGGATCTCCAGATGTCAAATTAATCAACGCCCCGCGTATAGCATTGCTCAAAGGAAACTCAACCTCTTCGTTGAGTTACGGGGCGACGTGGTACTTTTTTGAACAAACGCTAAACTATCCTGTTACATCGATTGAGGCCGATAGATTAGGGCGTGTATCTCTAGACCAATTTGATATCATTGTAATGCCTAGTGGTTGGTATAGTAGTTTGCTCAATGACAACAGTAGTGACAAAATTAAAAGTTTTGTACGCGGCGGTGGTAAGATTATTGCGCTTGGAAATGCTGTAGGGAGTTTTGCTGGTAAATCTGGATTTGGGGTAAAGCGAAACAAGTCAGAAAACAGCGAAAGCAAGACCGATGAGAATTTAACTCCCTATGCCGAAAGAGAATTACAAAGCACCGAAAACTTTATTACTGGAAGTATTTTTAAAACTAAAGTAGATCCAACGCACCCTATGGCCTTTGGCTTTTCTGACACGTACTACAGTCTTAAGTTGGGTAGCAATTCCTTTGCCTATTTAGACAATGGCTTTAATGTTGCCTATATCCCAGAAGAAGTCGAGAATGTTTCAGGTTTTGCAGGCGAAAAAGCCAAGAGCAAACTCAGCAAGTCATTAGTATTTGGAGAAGAACGAATGGGTAGAGGTAGTATTATTTATATGGCAGACGATCCATTATTCAGAGCATTCTGGCACAATGGTAAATTGTTTTTTGCCAATGCGCTATTTTTAACCAATAATAACAAGTTTAGAATCTAGCTTATAAGTATTGATGTTGTATTATTTTTTTGCTAAATAACTCGAATGGTATGAAAAAACTAGTATTGATTCTCGCCTTATTCATAGTTGGCATTGGTTTTGCCCAGAATTTTGAAAAATCACCTTGGCATATTACGGCAGATGCTATTGATCCTTCTAATTACTTCGGCATCACTGTGGCCAACGGAATGGTGGGTATGGTATCTTCGCCAGAGCCACTAAAAGTAAAAGAGGTTATCCTTAATGGCGTATATGACTATTACCAAAGAGGAAGGGTCTCCAATATCCTACAAACTTTTAGTCATATGAATATGCATCTTGAAGTAGATCAAAGAAGAATAGGCCCCGCCGACATTTCTGACTACGCTCAAGTTCTAGATATGAAAACGGCCAAACTCATTACCACTTTTAATGTAGATCAGCGCTTGGCGGTAAAACACGAGTTGATGTCATTACGCAATTTACCATACACAGCACTTAGCATCATATCGATCACAGCCAAAAAAGATGTAGAAATAGTTCCTATCAATTATATCGAGGCTCCTAATCATATTTCGGACGTACGTAACCTCTATGCCGAAATTGACCGGCCACATGTACTTATTCCTTTAATGAGTTCGGTTGGTTTTAGTCCTGGTGGTAAAAAAGTGGCAACCTCAACCTCATTTTTGTTTCCGGAGCCACACGGGAGTGAGCCCAATATCATACACGAAGATTGGGATTACAATATGCATTTAATGAAATTTAAACGCAAATTAAAAGCAGGAGAAACCTATAGCTTTGCATTGGTAGGCTCTACGCTGTCTTCGGTACAAAATCAAGATCCACATAACGAGGCCGAACGACTTACCATATTTGCCAAATTGGAAGGCGTAGATCGTTTAGAAAAAGCACATAAAAAAGCGTGGGCTTCACTTTGGGAAAGCGATATTATTATAGAAGGTGATATCCCATCCCAACGCGCCGTGCGTTCTGCCTTATATCATTTGTACTCTTTTGCGCGCAAAGGCACTTCTCACAGTTTGTCACCTATGGGCTTGTCTGGATTAGGTTATAATGGTCATATCTTTTGGGACACCGAATTGTGGATGTTTCCACCCTTATTGGCATTGCAACCTGATATGGCCAAGTCGCTCTTAGAATATCGTTTTGAACGACTGGATGCCGCCAAAGAAAATGCCTTTGCCCATGGTTATGAAGGGGCGATGTTTCCTTGGGAAAGCGCCGAAGACGGCTCAGAAGACACTCCTGTATGGGCCTTAACTGGTCCTTTTCAGCAACATATTACCGCGACTGTAGGTTGGTCATTTTGGAAGTACTATCAAGTTACGCAAGACAAAGAATGGCTTGCCTTAAGAGGTTATCCTGTGTTAAAAGAAGTAGCTGATTTCTGGGCAAGTCGTGTAGAGCGTAATGGGCCTGGGCAATACGATATAAAAAATGTGATTGGTGCCAACGAATGGGCAGAAAACATAGATAACAACGCCTATACCAATGGTATGGTAAAAACCGTATTAGAGTACGCCTCCAAAGCCGCAGAAGTACTTGACATAGTACCTAATCCAGATTGGCGCAAGGTAGCGGCAAACATACCCATCCTAAAATTTCCAGATGGGACTACCAAAGAGAATGCTACCTTTAACGGGCAAATCATCAAACAAGCCGATGTTAATTTACTTGCCTATCCGCTTAAGGTCATTACCGATAGATCAACCATAAAAAAAGATCTTGATTATTACGAACCATTACTGGCTCAAGATGGTCCTGCCATGGGTGGCGCTATACTAACCGTATTGTATTCACGTTTGGGCGATCACGAAAAGGCCTACGAGATGTTTAAAAAGAGTTATAAACCCAATGAACTACCACCGTTTGGGGTCTTAGCCGAAACTGCTGGAGGCACCAATCCTTATTTTGCTACAGGAGCCGGAGGCATGTTACAATCGGTTATTTTTGGTATTGGTGGTCTCGACATTGGAGATCAGGGTATTTTTGCAAAGTCTTCACAATTGCCAAAGGCTTGGAAAAAACTCACGATTACCGGAGTGGGCAAAGATGACAAAACTTATAGTGTTGATTAAAGCCTTAAACGCATCATCTTGATACTAGCGCTGTCTTGGGCAACCTCAGTCCATACCACGTAGGTGGCATCCTGTACTTGAGCGATTTGCGGGAAACCACTTTGTCTTTCGGCCGTAGTTTTACTTATCGTTATTGGTGGTCTTTTTTGACCATCTGATGTAATCACGCCTAGCTGGAGTAACGTTTGCTCATCTTGAGGAGCCACCCAGCTTACCAAAGCCGTTTGCTCATCTTTCATGGCCACACCCACTCTGCCTACTGCATTACCCGCGTCCATTCGAATGGGCAAATCAAAATGCAACCCGCCATCTTGCGAGAAGGCTACCATAACCCTAGGATCCTCTTGAGCAGCTGTAAACCATGCTGCCGCAGTCACTGCTTTTTGAGAAGCAATGGCCGGTCCATTAACAGGACAGCCGTTAATCATCCAACGGTCTCTGTGAATAGGCGCTGGATATGACCATAAACTATCTTGATATACCGTACTGTAAATATCTCTAGTTTCTGCTTTGCTATCCGAACGATCGCGATAGATTACGGCCACTCCTTTTGAGGTATGCACTACCGCCGTATTACAACAATCGCAAACCCGTTTATCTAGTAAAACTCGTTTACTCACACTCCCATCACTCCCGATCTGAGCTGCTCGCAAAGTCATGGCTCCCATGTGTTGCTCATGCCCTTGTGTCTTGCTTTTATTAGATTTGGTGTTGCGACCATCGAGCCAGCTGGCAAAAAAACCATCTTGATAAGCGATTAAACTCACAAAACCATGCTCGGCGGCTACGGTATCATTGTGTAGTTTTTTGGGTATAGACCAGTGGCCATTAGTGGCATTTCTTAGACTGTATTTTATATCATAATCATAAGTGCCTCGGGCAGACTTTTGTAAAAAAGTAGCCAGTACCACTCCATTATTGACCGCAAGATTTGGAAAGTCTGCCCAGTTTACAAACCAATCGGAACCACTACTTATGATTTCTGGCACAGACCATTTTCCCTGTCGCAAAACCGCATATTTTAATACCGACAAGGAGTCTTCAGATTCGACCCAGCTCGCATGCAGCGCATTTGGAGTAGCATATAGTCGCGGGAGATGGGCATAATTATTACTGGGAAATACTTCTAGGCTCTTTTCTATTGCTTCTGTGCTATTGAAAGCTTTTGAAGAAGGCTGCTTGTCACATCCGGCAAGAAAAACCAACAGGACTATGGCGGTGGCTGTAATACTCAGACACCTATAGATAGAGGGATTCTTCTGCTTTTTACATGCAGTCATTTATAGCGATTTATTAAGCAACGGGTTCGGCATAGAGGTCAAAATCTTCGGCTGCAGTAATGCGTACCTTGGCATAATCTCCTGTTTTTAAATAGTGTTGGGTCGCATCAATTAAGACCTCATTATCTACATCTGGAGAATCAAACTCTGTTCTTCCTATAAAATAATTCCCCTCTTTTCTGTCTACAACTATCGTAAACACTTTCCCAATCTTTTGTTGATTGAGTTCCCATGAAATTTGAGATTGCACCTCCATAATTTGATTGGCTCGATCCATTTTTACCTCCTCTGGCACATCGTCTTTCAGATTAAAGGCGTGGGTATTTTCTTCATGTGAATAGGTAAAACATCCCAAACGTTCAAATCGTTGATCTTTAACCCACTGTTTTAATAGCTCAAAATCAGCTGCTGTCTCTCCAGGATACCCAACAATTAATGTGGTTCTTATGGTCATACCGGGTACGCTTTCGCGAAAGCGGGACAACAGCGCATTGGTCTTGGCCATAGTGGTCCCTCTTCGCATCGATTTTAAAACATCATCGGCGATATGTTGCAGCGGAATATCCAGATAATTACAAATCTTTGGCTCGCGCTTCATCACATCGAGCACCTCTATCGGGAATCCTGTTGGAAAGGCATAATGCAAGCGGATCCATTGGATACCTTCTACTTTGACCAACGCTTCTAAGAGCGCTGCTAGATTGCGTTTTTTATACAGATCCAAACCGTAATAGGTAAGGTCTTGTGCGATAAGGATCAATTCACTCACCCCACTGGCAGCCAGTTTTTGGGCTTCGGTCACCAAATGTTCTATAGGCGTCGATTTGTGTTTACCTCTCATTAACGGAATAGCGCAAAAAGAACAGGGTCTATCGCAACCTTCGGCTATTTTTAAATAGGCATAATTTTTTGGCGTAGTAGTAAGACGCTCTCCTATGAGTTCGTGTTTGTAATCGGCGCCTAAGGCTTTTAATAAACCCGGTAATTCTGTGGTTCCAAAATACTGATCTACATCTGGTATCTCCTTTTGAAGGTCTGGTTTATAACGCTCTGACAAACAACCCGTCACAAAAACCTTATCGACATCACCTTCTTCTTTTTGCTTGACATACTCCAAAATGGTATTGACAGATTCTTCTTTGGCGTTATCTATAAACCCACAAGTGTTAATCACCACGATATTGCCTTCTTGCTCATGCGCCACTTCTTTGCCATTGGCTTTGAGCTGGCCCATCAATACCTCGCTATCGTATACATTTTTAGAACACCCAAGGGTGACCACATTAATTCTATTCTTTTTTAGCGACTTTGTTCTCATGAATACCATTTATTTTGGGAGTGCAAAGATAGACTTTAAAAGCTTTGCAAAACAGCCAATATGAGCCGGTAAGCGTAGGAAGTATTTTGACGGCTTATCGTACACTTGAATAACCTTACACTTAGCGCCAAAGTAGTCGTGGTGCTGCAGTATAGACTTGGAAAAAGCTACTACTTAAAAAAGCTATCGACAAACTCTACTTTATTAAACACCTGTAGATCTTCGATGCCCTCACCTACTCCAATGTATTTAACAGGTATCTGAAATTGATCAGAAATCCCAATCACCACACCGCCTTTGGCCGTCCCATCGAGTTTGGTCACAGCAAGTGAAGTTACCTCGGTGGCAGCGGTAAACTGTTTGGCCTGTTCGAAGGCATTTTGACCTGTTGACCCATCCAAAACGAGCAAGACATCATGAGGGGCATCGCCTACTACCTTTTGCATGACGCGTTTTACCTTGGTTAGCTCATTCATCAAATTTACTTTGTTGTGTAATCGCCCTGCCGTGTCTATAATAATCACATCAGCATTTTGATTGACCCCGCTTTCTAAGGCATCAAAGGCTACAGAAGCAGGATCGCTTCCCATTTGTTGTTTGACAATAGGTACATCAACGCGATCGGCCCATACTTGAAGTTGATCTATGGCTGCTGCTCTAAAGGTATCGGCTGCGCCTAGAACTACCTTTAATCCTTGCTTTTTAAATTGATAGGCCAGTTTTCCTATAGTCGTGGTCTTCCCAACACCGTTAACCCCTACGACCATGATCACATGGGGCTTTTTGCCAGCTGGTATCTCAAAATCGGTGGCATTTCCTGTATTAGTTTCGCTTAATAAACCGGCAATTTCTTCACGCAAAATGCTATTGAGCTCATCGGTACCTAAGTACTTATCTTTGGCCACACGTGCCTCGATACGATCAATGACCTTAATCGTGGTTTTAACACCCACATCACTGGTAACCAAGACTTCCTCCAAATTATCCAAAACATCATCGTCTACCTTTGATTTACCAGCAACCGCTTTGCTCATTTTTTCAAAAAAGCTGGTCTTGCTTTTTTCCAAACCTTTATCTAAGGTTTCCTTCTTCTCTTTGGAAAATATTTTCTTAAAAAAACTCATGTGTCAATTTTGGTTTGGTAAGTCAAAAATAGTGCCTTTTTCACAGAATACAATAAAAGGGGTATTTGCTCTTCTTTTTAGGGCACACCCTGACAGTGTTGCACCACAAAAAAAGCCATCTCGCTTGGAGATGGCTCACGCCCAATATATACTGGCTATGCGTATTAGAATTGCTCTCTTCCAGAAAAGTGGAAAGCGCCTTCAATAGCAGCGTTTTCATCGCTATCACTACCGTGAACGGCATTTTCTCCAACAGAAGAAGCGTATAAAGCACGGATAGTACCCTCTGCAGCTTCGGCAGGATTGGTCGCTCCAATTAGAGTGCGAAAATCTGCCACAGCATTTTCTTTTTCTAAGATGGCAGCTACAATAGGACCTCTTGTCATAAATTCAACCAATTCTCCAAAAAACGGACGCTCGTTATGTACCGCATAAAAAGCTTCAGCATCAGCTTTAGTCATTTGGGTAAGTTTCATCGCTACGATACGAAAACCGCTTGCTGTGATCTTTTCAAGTATTGCTCCGATGTGTCCATTCTCTACGCCATCAGGCTTGATCATTGTAAATGTTCTGTTTGTTGCCATAATTCTTAGTAGGATTTCGCTTAAGCGAAAAATAAATTTTAATTAATACTGAATATCTTTTAAAAATAGCTGCCTCTCTATTTAGGGTGGCAGACCTCTTTAAATTCGGGGGCAAAAATACTGTTTTCTAGGTAATCATACCGTTAAGAATGTATAAATCTATCTTATCGTGCCCACTTCTTAAAAATTTCTCAAGGTCAGAATACCTAACGACTCAGAATTGTATCTTCGCAACTTATGACAACAGCAGCTATAAACGACATACGTCAGTTACTTTCAGGTAACAAAAAAATTGTAATTATCCCTCATAAAAACCCTGATGGAGATGCTATGGGCAGCACCCTAGCCCTTTGTGCTTATTTAAGGCAGTTAGGACATCACACTAGCGTTGTAGCGCCTAACGAATATCCGCACTTTTTAAAGTGGTTACCCGCAGAAGAGCAAACAATAATTTACAGTCAAGAAGAAGAGAAAGCCACGACTCTTATTGCCGAGGCCGAACTCATCTTTACCCTAGATTTTAATCACCTCTCTCGTACCGGAGCCTTAGAACAGCATCTTAAAAAGGCGCGTGCTCCATTTGTCATGATAGATCACCATCAACAACCTGACAGCTATGCAATAGTGACTTATAGTGACACTAGTATGAGTTCTACCTGTCAAATGGTCTATCACTTTTTGGAAGCCCTAGAGGCTACGCATTACATCACTCCCGAGATGGCAGCCTGCTTATATACAGGTATTATGACCGATACGGGTTCGTTTCGATTTAGTGCCACTACAGCACAAACCCATCGGGTCATTGCTGCCCTAATTGAAAAAGGGGCCAACAATACTGCCATCCATCAAAATATTTATGACACCAATAGTTATACGAAATTACAACTATTGGGCGTTGCTCTTAATAATCTTAAGGTCATTCCAGAATACCGTACCGCCTATATCACCCTTACTCAAGAAGAGCTCGATACGCATTCGTTTCAAAAAGGAGATACAGAAGGTTTTGTCAATTATGGCCTTTCGCTAGATGGCATTATATTTGCCGTCATCTTTATAGAAAACAAAAATGATGCTATTATAAAAATGTCATTGCGTTCTAAAGGTGATTTTTCTGTTAATGACGTTGCTCGTAAGCACTATCACGGCGGTGGGCACATAAATGCAGCAGGAGGAAAGAGTGATTTAAATATGGAACAAACTGTGGCACATTTTATTAGTATCTTGCCAGAATACAAAGCCCAATTAAGCCAATGAAAACCCCCTTGTTATTAGTGCTCGTTTTACTTTTTCTTACAGCCTGCAAAGGACCTGAAGCTAGACGGCCTGTATATCAAAAATCGGGAACTCGCATTGATAACTCTATTGCTATCAATAAAAAACGTGTAGCCATAGAAGAGGCCGATATTCAAAAGACCATAGAAAGAGACCCGACTACAGCTTATATTGCTTCCGAAAATGGATTTTGGTATACCTATGAAAAAAAAGATAGCCTTGCGACAGCAACACCACAGGTGGGAGATCTCGTTTCGTTTAATTACGATTTAAAAACATTAGCAGGTAATACCATACTCTCTGAAGCCGAAGTAGGTAATCAGGTCTATCAAATAGATCAGAGCAATCAGGATTTGATATCTGGGATTCGTGAAGTTTTAAAAATAATGAAACCTGGGGAAGTGGTTACCGTATTAATGCCATCGCATAAAGCTTACGGCTATTATGGGTATGAAGACAAAATTGGCAGTAATGTATCTATACGTTCTACCATAACCCTCAACGAAATAAAAACCAAAGACAATTAATTATTTAACTATGAAAAAAACGCTTATGTTATTAATAGCAGTTCTATTCTCTATGCTCTCATGCAGTGATCCTTATCCCAATCTTGAAGATGGGATCTATGCCGAAATTGTAACCGAACAAGGCACTATGATTGCCGAGTTATATTATGAGCAAACCCCAGCAACAGTGGCTAACTTTGTCGCTTTGGCAGAAGGAACACACCCAATGGTGACAGATTCAAGTCTGGCTGGAAAGCCTTTTTATGACGGGCTAACCTTTCACCGAATTATCAAAAACTTCATGATTCAAGGAGGTGACCCTGAGGGAACAGGTCGTGGTGGTCCAGGTTATAAGTTTCACGACGAATTTGTTGACGAATTAAAACACAAAGGCAAGGGGGTATTATCTATGGCCAACAGTGGGCCCGATACCAACGGGAGCCAGTTTTTTATCACTCAAAAAGAAACTCCTTGGCTAGACGGGAAACACACCGTTTGGGGCCAAGTAGTTGAAGGACTTGATGTGATAGATAAAATTGTGAACGTCGAAATGGAGAACGCCAAAGGAGGCGTACCCAAGAATGATATCATCATGCAAGATGTAAACATCATTAGAAAAGGGAGTGCTGCCAAAAGTTTTGACGCCCCTGCCGTTTTTAAATCTGAATTGGCAGGCCTAAAAGAAAAACGCGCCAAAGAAGCCGAAGAAAAAGCTGCTGCTGCAGCAATTAAGTACAAGAGTTACAGAGAAACTTTTGAAAAGAAAAAAGCAGAAGCTACTGTACTACCTAGTGGTCTTGGCATTTATTACGACCAAAAAGGCGAAGGAGAAAAACCAAACGACGGTGCTCAAGTAAAAGTAAACTATGCAGGTTTCTGGGAAACTGGTGAGTTATTTGACACCAATATCAGAAGCGTAGCCGAGGATCAGGAAAAAGTAAATCCGCGCAGTCCTTACCAACCTATGCCAATGGCTTATAGTATGGAAGGTCAAATTATTGCCGGTTTTAAAGAAGCCGTACAACAAATGCGAGTGGGCGATAAAATCACAGCCTTTATCCCAGCTCATTTGGCGTATGGATCACAAGGCTATGGCCCAATCCAGCCAGATACCGATATTCTTTTTGAATTAGAATTAGTCGAAATCGTGAAGTAATTCTTCTTACGCTTTCGCGAAAAACAAAAGAGACGGCCTTCGAGCCGTCTCTTTATTTTTAAGATCATTACCAATGACCACTGAGTCTATTTCTTAGGAATATCTTTTAGTATTTCTAGAACAAACTTCCAATATTTCTGAGCCGATGAGATACTCGCACGCTCGTCTGGAGAATGCGCTCCTTTGATTGTAGGGCCAAAAGAGATCATATCCATCTCTGGATAGTTTTGTCCCAAAATACCACATTCTAAACCTGCATGACAGGCTGCTACATGTGGCTGTTCTTCGAAAAGGGCGGTGTATTTCTCAACTAGCACTTGCAGTATCGGACTTTCCATATTGGGCGCCCAGCCAGGGTAATCTCCACTTAATGCTACTTCGCATCCTATCAATTCAAAAGTAGCCCTAAGAGCATTGGTCAGATCATTTTTAGAACTCTCTACCGATGAGCGTGTGAGACATGCAATTTTAATGTTACCATCCTTAACCACTACTCTCGCAATATTGTTGGAGGTCTCTACA
>PAUP01000095.1 GCA_002712765.1 Cytophagaceae bacterium
ACAATACGGCAAGATACGTTCAAAAAACTGAGCGACCTTGGGCTTAAAATCTGGAACCGCTACCCCGTCGAGAAGGATATCAAATTCAATTTCTTTACCTACCAATTCACTCTTGGAATACCTCAAGGTGGTCTTGGTGTGACAATGACTTAGGGTAAAACTCAGACTGGGATTTGCGGGCATTTGATTGCCGTATTTGCCCCAGTATTTAACCAAGGCAATATTACTAGGAGATTGCCAGGTTACCGCTCCCATTGCGGGCAATGGCGTTATGGCTGTAAAGCGAAAATCATTTTCGGTCATAGGTCATAAAGGATTGAGTACAAAGATACTTTTTCGAAAAGGATGTTCCTAAAGGTTGTCTTCTTTTTGCTAACTTGCCTAAGTCAAAACAAGCCATCATATGCTATGACAAGCTCTAAACGCTCACAACTCCTGCTCAAAATAAGTCTATCTGTAGGCGGCTGTCTATTGGTAGGGGCCATTGGGGCCTATGCCACCGCTGTTGGTGTAGACAATTGGTATCCCAGGCTCAACAAACCAGCATTTAATCCCCCTAATTGGCTTTTTGGCCCTGTTTGGACATTGCTTTTTATACTAATGGGAATTGCAGCGGGTATTGTATGGCACAAAGGCTTTTATCATAAATGGGTACAAACAGCCTTGTACCATTTTGGATTTCAGTTATTACTCAATGCGGCTTGGAGTGTACTATTTTTTGGCCTGCAACAACCCCTGTGGGCGCTGCTCAATATCATAGCCTTATTTGTCATGATATTGCTTACGATAAAATGGTTCAAGGTGGTCAACAAAACTGCGGCTTATTTGCTGGTCCCCTATGCATTATGGGTCGCTTTTGCCGCTGTACTCAATTTTGAAATCTGGCGTCTTAACTAATCTTGCTCATCAAGTAATCGTGCAATGGCTTGCATGGTTTTAAAATTGCGCGTGGTAGCATGTACCCTTGTCTTACGCTCAATAAAATTAGTATTGCACGTTACCTTGTGATAGCCTTTCTCTGCAAATACATACACACAATCCCGGGTACTGTACACCAACTCATCTTCAAAACTCATCTCTTGTAGTAAGGATAACTGTTCTTTTGAAAGCGGTGGGTCTAAGAGGGTAAAAACAGATTTTTGGCGCTTTGAATCCTCGAAAGGTGTAGCTTGTAAAATCGCGGTAAATTTTTTTTGAGAAAGGACAACCACAGCCACATCAAAACCATAGTGTTTTTTGATAGCCGCCGTAATACTTTGACTCAACAGTGTACGATCGTTGAGAGTACTTCCAAATACGACATTACCACTTTGTATATAGGTGCGAATTTTGGTCAAACCAACTTGGGCGAGTAGGTCTTTGAGATCAGACATTTTTATGCGTTTATGACCCCCAACATTGATCCCTCTTAATAAGGCGACGTAAAGATTCATATCGTTTCAGATTGAGCGATGTCTTGCGCGATGATAAACCCACCTGTCCAGGCATTTTGAAAATTGAATCCTCCAGTTATGGCATCAATATTTAGCACTTCACCCGCCAGGTAGAGCGCAGGTAAGATTTTACTTTTGAATTTTTTAAAATTGACCTCTTTTAAATCTACACCACCAGCCGTCACAAATTCTTCTTTAAAAGTACTTTTCCCGCTTACGCGAAAACGAGATGCCGTCATCGCTGAGGCCAGGCGTTGCATCTGCTCCTTGTTTAAATCTGCCCACTTTGTACTTTGATCGATAACTGCCGAGGTGAGCAAAGCATGCCAGAGCCGCTTGGGCAAGTCAAATTGTGCATACGAAAAGGGAGATTGTTTGGCATAGGTTTGTTTCAAGGCTTTGATTTGGGCTATTGCATCTTCAAAACTTTGATACAAAAGCCAATTTACCTCAATCACAAATTCGTAATTCATTTTTGCCAATTGTCGCGCCCCCCAAGCCGATAATTTCAAAATGGCTGGACCGCTAAGCCCCCAGTGGGTGATGAGCAAGGGGCCTTCAGAAACCATATCGGTATCCAAGACTTTTACCGAAGCCTCTGTAGATAGGCCCATCAAGCCTTCGATACGCGGGTCTTTAATATTAAAAGTAAAAAGCGATGGTACCGCTGGCGTGATATCATGGCCTAAGCGCTCGAGCAACTTCCAGATTTTTGGGTTACTGCCCGTGGTAATAACAAGATAGCGACAGTGCATAACATTTTTAGAAGTTTCTACCTGCCACAAAGCGCTCTGGTCATTATAGCTAAAGGATTGTACCGCATGCTGCGCAAAGACTTCAATGTTTAAACGGTTGGTCTCAGAGAGAAAACAATCAATGATGGTTTGAGAATTATCTGATACAGGAAACATCCTACCGTCTTCTTCTGTCTTTAGCGCGACACCTCTTTGTTCAAACCAACCTACGGTATCTCCCGTCATAAATTGATGAAAGGGCCCCAATAGTTCTTTTTCGCCTCTGGGATAATTAAGTGTCAAATCTTGAGGTATAAATTGGGCATGAGTGACATTGCAACGACCCCCGCCAGAAATCCTCACTTTGGTAAGTACCTCTTTACCTCTTTCGAGAATGGCAACGGAAAGATCAGGGCGCTGCTGCGCAAGATTGATAGCTGTAAAAAAACCTGCCGCACCCCCTCCTATAATAAGGACATCTTTAGTCATTTTATTTGGCTTTAAGCATCACAAAATCCCAAGGACCAAGTGTAAGGGGTTGATTGTTTTTACCTAAGGGTGAGTTGGTCAATACATCAATATAAGATTGAGCCTTTGGAAGGCTTGTACTGGTGCTTTGGTTCGAGAAATTCCCGATAAAATGAATCGTCTCTCCGTTGTTATAGCGTTTAAAATGAAGCAAATCATCGGTAGCTGTGTCTATAAAACCGATAGCAGCTGGCCTATGCCCACCATGAAGTGCTGGCTCGGTATTTTTTAAAGTTCCCAATTGGGCTAAAAGATCAAAGTAATTACCGGCTTGTTTGGGGATGGTATCTTTTTCAAAAAAAGCCAGCCTGTGATTTAAATCATATTCCTGACCACTGTAGATTAGTGGCATACCAGGCAATGCGTAAATGAGCGCCGTAAAAAGTTCTTTTTTCTCACCCATACGCTCCCCAAGTGTTCCAGCCCAAGAATTTTCGTCGTGATTGGTAATAAAGTACATATTGATGTCTGAAGCATCCTGACGTTGCTCATAGGCTTTAATTTTTTCTTTAATGGCAGCTGCCTTTGCCTTTCCGTTGGCCACATCATTGAGAAGGTGATGCATCTCCCAAGTATAATGCATATCAAAACCGTGATCAAAGAGATCTGGTTGTTCTGCCTCGGCTAGCATAAAGACAGGCCTATGCTGGGTGATCGAGTCATGAGCTCGTTTAAAAAAGGCGGGCGGTACTTTGTGAGCTACATCCATTCTAAATCCATCTACCCCTCTTTCTTTTACCCAGTAGGTCAGATCGGCAATCATTTGATCTTGCATCTCGCGACTGTTGTAATTGAGATCGGCAACATCTGCCCAACCGTAGGATACTCCCGTTTCGGGATCTGATGGATCAATGATTTCTCCCTGTTCATTTTGGGTGTACCATTCGGGATGTGCTTTGATCCAGGTATGATCCCAACCCGTGTGATTAGGCACCCAATCCAAAATAACAGCGATGTCGTGATCGTGAGCGGTCTCAATCAATTGATCCATATCGGCTTGATTACCAAACTCAGGATTGATCGCTCTAAAGTCGGAAACAGCGTAATAACTACCCAATTCTCCTTTGCGTTTGGTCTGTGAAATTGGAAATACAGGCATAACCCATAAGATTTTCACTCCCAATTGTTTAAGTTTTGGAATTTCCTCGGTAAAGGCGGCTAGTGTTCCTTCAGGAGAATATTGCCTAATATTTACTTCGTAGATGACAGCCCCATCGGTACTATCGCTGTGATAAGTAAATGCGCTATCCGCTTTCGCGAAAGCGTTATCCTTCTCACTAGCAACTTCCTTTTTTTTATCATGCCTACAACCCAGTATTAGCAGTAATAGCAATAGATAAGCGACTAAATTTTGAATTTTCAACATGGGTTCAATTTTTTAAACAAAGGTATAAAGCTTGTCATTATAATAAGGTAAATATGATTTTTTTGCATTTCTTGACTAAGAATTTGAAAATTTAGACATTAAATAATTATTCATTTGTCAGTAAATAGAATGCTAAAATTCGAAATTATTAGTTTAAATGACTTTTAAACACGAAATCGTTTTCGTAGATTTAACGTGCATCTGTTGTTCCTTTAACGTAATTTTTACATAAATTTAACCCTTATAATAGTGCGATTGCGCTAAATATTTAACTAAGCAAACTAATTTTAAACAAAAATCTTATGAAGAAAGTATTACTTAAAAGTATGCTGCTGTTTGCCGCGATACTCTTTATGGGGACTTCTTATGCCCAAACCGTATCTGGTACGGTGATGGAAGAAAGTGGACCCCTACCAGGAGCAAACGTAGTAGTCAAAGGTACTTCTAACGGTGCTACCACCGATTTTGATGGTAATTATACCTTAAATAATGTCGCGAGTGATGCTGTACTCGTATTTAGTTATGTAGGATATTCTACACAAGAAGTTCCAGTTGATGGAAGATCTACTATTAATGTAACATTAGCTTCTGATAACGCACTAGAAGAAGTTGTACTTATTGGATATGGGCAAACCCGTATCAAAGATGCAACTGGTGCCGTGGCAGCGGTGACCGCCGAAGACTTTAATCAAGGGGTAATTACTTCTCCAGAACAATTGATTCAAGGTAAAACGGCAGGGGTTCAGATTTCAGAATCTTCGGGTGAACCTGGAGCTGGAATCGCTATCCGTATTCGTGGTGCTAACTCTATCCGTTCTGGTAACGATCCATTATTTGTTGTAGATGGTGTGCCTTTAGGCGGAGGTGGAGCTCCAGCCGGTGGTGCAGGAGGATTTGGAAGTGCCCAAAGAAATCCATTGAGTTTCTTAAACCCAGAAGATATTGAGAGTATCAGTATTTTGAAGGATGCATCGGCAACAGCCATTTATGGTTCTCGTGGTGCAAACGGGGTCGTTATCATTCAGACAAAGAGTGGTCGTGGAAATTCTCAAGGAACATGGCAACTAAACACTTCTGTGAGTAGTGCTACTCCTGCAAGTGAATATAACCTTTTAAACGCTCAACAGTATCTTGCCGCTTTAGATGAGTTCGGAAATGATCCAGTAGCATTAAACTTTGGGTCAGATAATGATTTCCAAGATGCCTACACGCGTAATGCCTTTTCTAGAAGAACTGATTTGAGTTATGCCAAAAGTTATACAGGTGGTAACTTAAGAGCTTCTTTTGGGTACGCCAACCAAAACGGGGTTATCGAAAATACAGGACAAGAAAGAATTACTGGTCGTTTAAACGCCCAGCAACGTTTGTTTAATGACAAGTTGACCTTAGACTTACAAGGAACAATTTCTCGTGTAAATGACGAGCAAGCTTTATTTAGTGGATCTGTTGGATCTACTGGAGATTTAATTGGAGCTTCTATTACAGCCAATCCAACTTGGCCTTTAGACCCAGATTTTGATCCAGGTAGTAACTTGCTTAACCCAGTAAACTTATTGAGATACTATACTGCAGAGTCTCGCACCAACAGATACTTAGCTAATCTATCAGCTACTTACAAAATTCTTCCAGAATTGAGTGCCAAAGTAACTGGAGGTATCGATTACAGTGATGCAGAAACTATTTCTGTTTTTGCTCCAGGTGTAGCTGGTATCAACAATGTTTCTAACATTGGTGAGGGAACTTACAATACCTTAGACAATACCAACTCATTACTAGAAGCTACGTTGACTTACAGCAAGGATTTTAGTAATTCTAGTATAGAAGTTTTAGGAGGTTACTCTTATCAAAAATTTGATCGTAACGGAATCTTTGCGACTGGTAGAGGATTTACAGGAAACAACCTGGACAACCTTATTGGTAATATGAGAGATCAGTACAATAATGTGGCCAATGCAATTAATGGAGATTTTGTCGCATTTGGTTATGACGTTAACGATACTGCTGTGATTCGCTTCAACCCAAATAATGACGGATCTATCTTTTCAAGTGAAGGAATTGGAAATAACTTCCAAAGAAAGACCTCAGCATTTGTAGCAGGTAATTTTGACAACTTTGACGAATTACAGTCTTATTTTGTACGTGCCAACTATACCCTTGCCGATAAGTATTTATTTACAGCTACCTATCGTCGTGATGGTTCTTCTAAGTTTGGACCTAACAACCGTTATGGTAACTTCCCTTCAGGAGCATTTGCATGGAAGATGCATGAAGAAGACTTTGTAGGAGATGCCTTTTCTACTTTAAAGCTACGTTTAGGAGCTGGTCTTGTGGGTAATCAAGATGGACTAGACTTTAACCAGTTCTCACGTCGTGAGGTATACGCTGGATTAGGATTTGACGGAGATGGTACTTTAATAGATAATTTAGTAGCCACAACACTAGCAGGAAATGACAACCCAGATCTTAAGTGGGAGTCTACTCTTGATTTGAGTGCGGGTATTGATTTTGGATTTAACAACGATCGTCTTAACGGTAGTTTAAACTTCTATAGAAAAGAAACAAGTGATCTTTTATTAAGAAGAAACCTGGCAGCACCACAAGCAGCTATTCCTACCATCTTTGCCAACTTGGAAGATGGTGTAGTAATTAACTCAGGGGTTGAATTAGGATTAAACTACGACTTTGTAGACACAGAGGATATAGGGTTTAATGTAGCCTTCAATATTGCATATAACGACAACGTTGTTGAAGATCTAATTTTTGATATCGACGCAGGACCTATTAATGGTAACGGATTAACAGGAGCCTTTGCACAACGATTAAGTGCAGGTCAACCATTATTCTCTTACTATATGGCTGTTTTCACAGGTTTTGACGGTAATGGTTTCCCAACCTATGAAGACCTTAACGGTGACGGTGTAGGTGATCCTAGTAGTGATAGAAAGTTTGTAGACAAAAGTGCCTTACCTACCATTACAAGTGGTTTGAGTTTAAACTTTAGATACAAGCGCTTTAGCATTAATACCTTCTTTAATGGGCAGTTTGGACAATATGTTTATAATGGTACAGACAACGCCTTCTTTACAGCTGGTGGTATTACCATTGGTAAGAACGTAACAGAAGCGGCTATTAACAGTGGTGAAAATGGCGCTGCAACTACAGCAGTATCTACCAGATTCTTAGAAAAAGGAGATTTTATCCGTATGCAAAATGCTTCTATTAGCTATAACTGGCCAATGAGCGGTGATGGTCTATTTGATAGCCTTCGTTTATCATTGACTGGGCAGAACTTATTCTTAATTACAGATTACAGCGGTTTAGATCCTGAAATTTCTGTAAACACTGGTTCTGTAAATGCTTCTAACATTCCTACAGCCGGAATTGATTATGCAGCTTTCCCGCGTGCAAGAACTTTTACCTTAGGGGTAAATGCAACATTTTAATAAAAAAAGAAAACTATGAAACGTAACAATTTTAAAACAGTACGACTCTTCTTGGGCGTATTTGCTCTCGGAGCAATCGTTTCCTGTACCGACCTCGAGGTCGATCCAGACAATTCGATTGATGATCCAGACTTTTCAGGAGTAAATGATCCTGAGAATTTTGTAAACGGTATCTATGGAGGTCTTAATGGCCGTATTGGAGATCAAGCCAACTTATTCGCGATTAGCGAAGTGACGACCGATGAATTCTTAATTCCTACTCGTGGCTCTGACTGGGGTGATAATGGTATCTGGAGACAGTTACACCAGCACAACTGGCAGAACGATCACGCCTTTATCACAAATACGTGGAATCAGTGGAATCAAACACATTTTGCGGCTACTCAGGTTTTATCTGACTTGACTCAGACCTCGGCCGCAGTACGTGCAGATGCTCACTTTCTAAGAGCTTTGGGGTATTGGGTAATTTTGGACAATTTTGGACAAATCCCAGTTCGTGATCCTGAAGAGTCATTACTTGTAGATCCTATTGTCATTAGAGGAGAAGAAGCTGTAAATGCCATCGTTGCCGATTTGGAAGCTGCTATTGCAGATTTACCAGCGGTAACTGGAGGTAGTGATAGAGCGAGTAAAGCAGCGGCCCGTTTACTATTGGCCAAAGTACTTTTAAATAAGCATATCTATTTAGGTAACTCAGTAGATGTTGCAGATATGAATCGTGTAGTGTCTCTTGTAGATGCTATTACTGCCGAAGGATATTCTTTACAAGCAGGATACTTCGATATCTTTAAAGAAGGTGCAGACAGCGAAACGATTTGGTGGATTCCTACAGGTGTAGGTAACCGTATCTGGAATGGATTACACTACAACAACTCTCCAGAAATTGCTGGTGGTGGTTGGAATGGTTTTGCTACTCTTGCAGAATTCTATGACCTATTCGAAGGTGACGCAAATAATAATGAAGCAGGTAACGGACAAGAAGAACGTCGCGGATTTGTTCCTTTAGCAGGACTTCCATTAGAAGAAGTTCCTGGTGGATCTGACGTAAATGATGATGGTTTTGCCGATGGATCTAACGTAGGTAACGGTTTCTTAATTGGACAACAGTACGATTATGACGGAACACCACTTACAGATCGCGGGGGTAACCCACTTACTTTCAAAAGAGAATTTGTTGATGGTGATGGTAACCCAAGCTTGATCAATAACGGTGAAACAACTGGTATTCGTGTAATTAAGTATAACCCTCGTTTTGGTGGATTTACAAACCACGAAGTATTCTTTAGATATGCAGATGCTTACCTTATGAAAGCAGAGGCCATCTTTAGAGGTGCTGCTGGTGGTGACGCCTTAACTATGGTTAACGATTTACGTGTACTGCGTGGAGCTGCTCCATTAGGTTCTCTTACTGCTCAAGATCTTATCGACGAAAGAGGAAGAGAATTATACGAAGAATTCTGGAGAAGAAATGACCTTATTCGTTTTGGTCAATACACCAGAGATTGGGACTTTAAAGACCCATCTGCTGTTGGTAATAATGATAAAAATTTATTTCCTATTCCAGCTAGTCAAATTATCTTAAACCCTAATTTGACTCAGAATCCTGGATACTAGTTTTAAATTTTGAATTTAGCTTTAAAAAGAGGGTTATTTTATAACCCTCTTTTTTAAGTTTATAGCCCTACAATACCTGTCATAGTGCGCCTTAGATCCCTATATATTTTTCTTTGCTGCGGTTTACTTTTAAGCTGCCAGGATAAAGATGATAGCCCAAGAAAATTTACAGTTACTCCAAATACTGGTATCACTTTTGAAAACCGTGTCAAAGACAGCACTCACCTCAATATTCTTAACTATCTATACTTTTATAACGGTGCCGGCACCGCCATCGCCGACTTTAATAACGATGGCATAAAAGACATTTACTTTACCTCAAATCAAGGTCCTGACCATTTGTATATTGGCAGAGGTGATCTCAACTTCGAAAACCAAACCGCCACAAGTGGTATTACAAACTCTCAAGGCTGGACAACGGGTGTCACCACCGTAGACATCAATGCCGATGGCTTCATGGACATTTATATTAGTAAAGTCGCACAACACCTTGATCTGAAAGGTCATAATCTACTCTACATCAATCAAGGCATACGAGAAGGCAAGGTCTATTTTAAAGAAGCAGCCGCCACCTATGGGCTTGATTTTAGTGGATATGGAACCCAAGCCGCGTTTTTTGATTATGATCTCGATGGTGACTTAGATGTCTATTTGTTAAATCATTCGCTTTTCCCGAATGGAAATTACGGCAAAGGCAGTATTCGCAAACGTATCGATGCTATCGCAGGCGATAAACTTCTAAGAAATGATTCGTTACAATTTACTGACGTCACTGCCTCGGCAGGTATCTTGAGCAGTAAAATAGGCTATGGCCTTGGTCTTTCTATTGGTGATATCAACAAAGACAACTACCCTGACATTTATGTAGGTAACGATTTTTTTGAAAATGATTATCTCTACATCAATCAAAAAGATGGCACCTTTAAAGAACAAAATGTAAACTCCAGCCTTTTAGGTCATACTTCACACTACACCATGGGCACAGATATAGCCGATATAAACAACGATGGCCTGTCTGATATTCTTACCCTAGATATGTTACCCGAAGATTTGATCACTTTAAAATCTGCAGGAGCCGAGTTTGCCTATCCAATTTATCAAAATCAGCTAAGAAACGGGTATCGCCCGCAGTATATGCAAAACACCTTACAGCTCAACAAAGGCAATGGCAGGTTTTCTGAAATTGCCTTTCAGGCTGGAATTGCGGCCACCGAATGGTCATGGGCACCTCTTGTGGCCGATTTTGACAATGATCAAGACAAGGATATTTTTATCTCAAACGGTATCCAAGGCGCCACAAACGACATGGATTTTGTCAACTTTATATCTAATGATCACATTCAATCCAAATTGGGTGAAGGTATGACTGCCCAAGATCTCGCCCTAATCAACAAACTGCCTGAAAAAAAAGTGGCAAACTACTTCTTTGAAAATAACGGAGATGCCACCTTTACCAACACTTCTAACACCTGGGCAAAAACAACGCCTAGTTTTAGCAATGGCGCTACTTATGCCGACTTGGACAATGATGGCGATTTGGATATTGTGGTTAACAATGTAAATGAACCTGCGATTATTTTAGAAAATCATAGTGAAAAGGCCCAAAACCCCAATCACTTTATACAGATTAGTTTGCAAGGTAAGGCCCATAACACTCAAGGAATAGGCGCTCAAGTCACCATCTATACGCCCAGCGCTACACAGTTTTTTGAAAATTATACCACTAGGGGCTACCTCTCTGCTGTCCCTCCAGAAATAGCGACAGGACTAGGACCACATCAACGTATTGACAGTATTCTTGTGCGATGGCCTTCACAGAAACAAGAAGTCTTAAGGGATATTGCTAGTGATCAACGCATAGTAGTAAAAGAAGGTGACGCCAAGATAGCGACTGGCTCAGAAAGACAAAACGCGACCACATCATTGGTGATTGAGGTCGATCCACTTATTGATTTTCAACATAAGGATCCTACTACTATAGAATTTGACAGAGAACCCTTAAATCCTTATGCCAGCACAAATCTAGGAAAGACCCTTGTCACGGCCGATATCAATGGTGATGGTAATGATGATATCTTGGCGCTGGGCGCCAAAGGCCAGGCCTCGAGCATATACCTATATCAAAATGGCGCCTATCAAAACATGATGTTGCCCGATGCATTACAAGATGCTATAGCCGAAGATACCGATGCTGCCCTTTTTGATGCCGATGGCAACGGCAGCCTAGACATCGTCATTGTAAGCGGCGGCAACGAGTTTAAAAGCGGTCCTGCGCTTAGACCTAGACTGTATCTCCAAACAGACACAGCTTTTGTAAAAGTAGAAAAGGCCTTTGGAGATTTGACCCTAAATGCCTCAAGTGTTACAGCAGTCGATATAGACAATGACAATAATCTCGACCTTAGTTTTACCGCAAACGTAATACCACATCGCTTTGCGCAATCGGCGTCTCAATATGTGTATAAAAACTCAGGGCAAGCTAGCTTTACAGATGTGACAACCACTTTTGCTCCTGAATTCAAAGAAGTAGGCAATGTACAGGCGGTAGTTTGGGTAGATATTGATCAAAATGGTTTCAAAGATGCTATCCTTGCGGGGCATTGGATGCCTATTCAAATCTATCTTAACAACGGCCAGCGTCTGGTCAAACAATCCTCCAACGGCTTGTCAAAAAGTAACGGTTTGTGGAACACCATAACAGCAGCCGATATCGATCTTGATGGCGATCTGGATCTAATTGCAGGTAACTGGGGGCACAATACCAAACTAAATGCGAGCCCTTCAAAACCTCTGCGCGTACGCCTTGCCGATTTTGATGATAATGGCACGGTAGATCCCATCGTTTCTTACTATCAAAAAGAGACAGAAACCACCCTTGCAACCAAAGATGAGCTCGTTAAACAAATCCCTATGATCAACAAAAAGTTTTTGTCGTATAACGCTTTCGCGAAAGCGTCTATAGACCAATTATTCTCTAAACAAAAACTAAAAAACGCCCAGACAAAAGAAGTATACACCCTGAGCACGACTTTCTTTGAAAACAACAGCAATCAATTTACGGCCAAAGCCTTGCCTTTTGATAGTCAAACATCTTCTGTGAATGATATCTTGATCTCCGACCTTAATAATGATGAGTATCTCGACTTATTTTTGGTGGGGAACACCTATGAAATTAGCACACAACTCGGTAGGTTAGATGGCTCTCATGGCGTACTTTTGTTGAATGACAAAAATGGTTATTTTCAGGCTGTAAATGAGCGAGAATTAGAGGGTGGTGGCCCAGGGCGAAGTGTCCAAAAATTACAGTTAAACCAGCAAATGTATTATGTAATAGGCCGCAATAATGAGACCCCCATTTTTTTAAAAAAAACAGAATAATCAATTTATGAATATGTTTTCCCTAAAACGCTTAGTAAGTAGCTTCCTACTTCTTATTTGCTGTTATTCATGTACGAAAGACAGCTCGAATGAGCCCGAGACCACAGCTACAAATGAAGACACCTTATTCCAGCTATTACCTCCCGATAGCACAGGCATAGATTTTGTCAATGCCATAGAAAACCAAAAAGACTTTAATATTTTTAGATATCGCAACTTCTACAATGGTGGCGGTGTCGCTATTGGCGATATCAACAATGATGGCTTATCAGATATTTATCTTACCGCCAATATGGGAGAAAACAAGTTATACCTTAACAAGGGTAATTTTGTTTTTGAAGACATTAGTGAAAGTGCAGGCGTAGCAGGTAACAAACCTTGGTCTACCGGAGTAGCCATGGCCGATGTGAATGCCGATGGGCTATTGGACATCTATGTGAGTAATGCAGGAAATATGGAAGGCAACAATCACGATAATGATTTATATATCAATAATGGAGATTTAACCTTTACCGAACAAGCTGCGGCCTACAATCTGGCTAAGTCAGGTTTTTCTACTCATGCTTCCTTTTTTGATTACGACAAAGACGGAGATCTCGATGTCTATATTCTAAACAATAGTAATATCCCAGTGAGCAGCTTAGGCTATGCCGAACAACGCAACAAAAGAGCACAAAACTGGGAAAATGTACCTGAGATACTGAGAGGTGTGGGCGATTTATTAATGCGCAACGATGGTGGCACTTTTACCGATGTAAGTGAAGAGGCTGGTATTTATGGAAGTTTGATAGGTTTTGGATTGGGTATAATGATAACAGATATCAACCATGATCTCTACCCGGACATTTATGTCTCTAACGACTTTTATGAACGCGATTATCTCTACATCAATAATCAGGATGGCACTTTTACCGAGTCGATAAAAGAATGGACCAATCACTTATCACTTTCGGCTATGGGTGTTGATATGGCAGATATCAACAACGATGGGCTACAAGATATTTTTATCACCGATATGCTTCCCGAAGCCGAAGAACGTGTAAAATCTGTGATGGAATTTGACGGCTATGATGTCTATAAGCTCAAACAGAGTAAAGACTTCTACCAACAATTTATTCAAAATACGCTTCAAATCAATAATGGTAACGGCTCTTTTTCTGAAACCGCTTACTACAGTGGTGTTGAAGCCACAGACTGGAGCTGGTCTGGTTTGTTATTTGACATGGATAATGATGGTTACCGAGATATTTATGTGACCAATGGGATCAACCATGATTTGACCGATCTTGATTTTGTCGATTTTTTTGCCAATGATATCTTACAAGAAATGGCTCTAACTGGCAAGAAACAAGCGATAGACTCCATACTGGTAAAAATGCCAGTAAAACCACTTCCCAACTACACCTATCACAATCAAAAGGATATCACTTTTAAAAATGTATCCCAAAAGTGGGGGCTGGGCACCAAGAGCATGTCAAATGGATCGGCCTATGGCGATTTGGACAATGATGGTGATCTCGATTTGGTGGTTAACAATGTAAACATGCATTCATTTGTCTATGAAAACAAAAGTAATGAGCAATTGGAACACAACTATCTCAAGCTTACTTTTGAGGGTAGCGACAAAAATCCTTTTGCGGTTGGTACTAAAGTGATGCTATACTACAACGATCAAATTTCTCTACAAGAATTGATTCCGTCGAGGGGTTTTCAATCTTCTATGGAATACGATATGACCATTGGTTTAGGCGAAGCGACTAAGGTCGATTCACTGCGTATCATCTGGCCCAACGACCGTACACAATTGCTAGAAGATGTAACGGTTAACCAAACGGTCAATTTGCAACAAGCTAGCGCAACGACCACCTACAAACTTCCTACACCTTCTGTAGTTACACCATTGCTGAGCGAGCGTTCTAATAGCCAACTGCTCACGCATCAGGAAAACAGTTATAGCGACTTTGATTACGAAGGGCTTATCGCCAAGAAGGTATCACAAGAAGGTCCTAGTCTCGCCGTAGGTGATATAGACAATGATGGTAATGAAGATATTTTTATTGGCGGTGCCAAAGGTAAAGCTGGGCAAGTATACATGCATAGCGGTAACGCTGCCCTTACTCAAACTACCCCGGCCGTTTTTGAAAGCGATGCACTCTTTGAAGATACTGCAGCTGCTTTTTTTGATGCCGATGGAGATGGCGATCTCGATTTATTAGTAGCCTCTGGAGGCAACGAACTCACCTCCAAACAACTTTTTAAACCTCGATTGTATATCAACGATGGCAAAGGCAACTTTTCTAAGAGTGCTACCGATTTGCCATCTGCCTTTCAAAATATGTCTGTTGTGGCGCCAGAAGATTTTGATAATGATGGCGATATAGATGTTTTTATCGGGTCGCGATCGGTAGTTGGGGTTTACGGGATTGACCCAGAGCACTTACTCCTAGAAAATCAAGGTGATGGAAGCTTTGTAGATGCGACACAAAAACTCGCGTATGACACCAGAACGGCTGGTATGATTACCGACGCAGTTTGGGTAGATATTGATGGCGACAACAATAAAGACTTGCTTACAGTTTCAGAATGGTCTAGTCCCAAAATTTTTAAAAACACAGGCAGGCGTTTACGTAGATCACAGTCTAGTCTGGATAGTCTTATGGGGTGGTGGAACGCGGTAGCAGCCGAAGATTTAGACAATGATGGGGATATGGATTTTGTCTTTGGTAATGAGGGTACGAATCTTCATTATTTACCAACCCAACAGACACCGATGAAAATGTATATTAATGATTTTGATAGCAATGGTACTATAGAACAAATCACCACGCTTCAAAAAGACGGTAAAGATTATCCTATCCATCAAAAAAAGGAACTCACTGGACAGATTAACGCCTTGAAAAAACAAAATATCAAAGCCTCAGACTATGCAAAAAGATCGATTGATGAGTTGTTTTCAAAAGAGATCTTAGCAAACTCAATTGTTAAAACGGTAGATCAATCGGCTTCTGTTATTGCCCTTAATAATGGCGACGGCAGCTTTGACATCACTGCCCTTCCCTACCAAGTACAACTTTCTTGTGTTTGTGGTATAAGTTGCACCGACCTAAATGACGATGGGTTTAAAGACATTATTCTAGGCGGTAACAACTTCGAATTTAAACCGCAATACTCGCAACTTGATGCCAATTATGGCAGCGTGCTACTTAGTCAAGGTGGGGCCACATACCAATGGTCAAATTATGACCAAAGCGGCTTTTTTGTCAAGGGAGAAATCAAACATCTACAGACATTTAAAGATAAAAGTGGACGCCATTTCCTTATCGCAGCGATCAATAATGAAAAACCCAAGATTTTTGCGTTGGATGAATAAAGTATATTTTTCTATTGGTCTATTGTTTTTACTGTTTTCCTGTACTAAGGAAGGCAGTCAATTTTCTATACCTACCCCAGAAAAAACAGGGATTACCTTTACCAATACCATTACAGAGACCGACCAATTAAACATATTGGATTATCTCTATTTTTACAATGGAGGTGGCGTAGCTGTAGGCGATATAAACCAAGATGGATTAGTTGACATTTTTTTCTCTGGCAATCAGGTCAAAAACCAATTGTATCTCAATAAAGGAAACTTAGAATTTGAAAACATATCGGCAACAGCGGGCATAGAAGGTAATAGTACCTGGAATACAGGAGCCGTTATGGGCGATGTTAATGGCGATGGGTATCTCGACATTTATGTATGTGCCGTAGTAGGTATTAACGGGTTTAACGGCTATAACGAACTCTATATCAACAATGGCGACAACACCTTTACAGAAAGCGCCAAGAGCTATGGTTTAGATATTGACTCTTATAGCTCGTCGGCGGCATTTTTAGACTTTGATCTCGATGGAGATTTGGATATTTACCTGCTCAATCACGCCGTACACACCCCAGAATCTTTTGGGGTAGCGAGTCTAAGAAACACCAGAAACTTTGAAACTGGAGACAAATTATTGCGCAATGACGGCAACCATTTTACTGATGTAAGCGAGCAAGCAGGTATTTATGGCGGTATTAATGGTTACGGTCTAGGTGTTGCCATATCCGATTTTAATAAAGACGGTTACCCAGATATATATGTAGGTAACGATTTCCATGAAGACGACTATTATTATATCAATAATGGCGACGGTACCTTTTCTGAATCCTTGCGTCAATACTTTGGACATACCTCTCGCTTTTCTATGGGTAACGACGTGGCCGATCTCAATCATGACGGCTGGCCCGACATCATCTCTCTCGATATGCTCCCTGAAGATGAAAAAGTACTCAAGTCTTCAGAAGGCGACGACGACATACAAACCCAAAAACTGCGTACCGAGCGGTATGGATATCACTACCAGTACACCCGCAATATGCTCTATGTGAATCAGCAGGGGTACAACTATCGCGAGCAGGCACTGATGAGCGGTATTGCCGCCACAGATTGGAGTTGGAGTGCCTTATTTGCAGATTATAATCAAGATGGAGAACAAGATCTTTTTATTGCCAATGGCATACCTAAAAGACCTAATGATCTCGACTACATCAATTATGTGTCTTCAGATCAAATTCAAAACAAAATTTCTAATACCAAGCTTATCGATCAAAGTGCGTTAGAACTTATGCCTAGTGGTGCTACTCACAATATGATCTTTGAAGGGGGGACAGATGTTCAATTTTTTGATAGGTCAGGGCAATGGATGATCAAAGACAGTATTGTCTCTGGTGCTACAGCCTACGCCGATCTTGACAACGATGGTGATCTTGACTTGATCACCAATAATATCAACCGCCCTGCCACCCTTTACATCAATAAGACCAATGACAAAGCAGGTTATCTCAAGCTTGCGCTTCAAGGCAACGACAATAATACCTACGGGGTTGGCGCTAAGGTCTACTCCTATCACAATGGCGAGTTACAGTACAAAGAACAGTATAGCGTGAGAGGCTTTCAAGCTTCGTCAGAGCCTATTATTCATTTTGGGTATGGCACGCACACCAAAGTCGATTCTATACGCATAGTGTGGCCTAATAAGACCACACAACTACTCACCAATATCGATGTCAATCAAAGCCTTGACATAAGTCCCAAAAGTACAACACCTTGGAAACCGGCTACCCCTGCCACCGGTAAAAACTTGTTTGAAAAAACGGCCAATAATCTTGGGATAGACTTTAAACACACCGAAGACCGTTATCTCGATTTTAACCGTCAGAAATTGATTCCGTATCAAATTTCAGATAGAGGGCCTGCGGTGGCGTACGGCGATTTGAACAACGATGGCAACAAAGATCTCTTTTTTGGCGGTTCCAAGTTTAATGCAGCTCAAGTCTATATTCAGAAAGATTCTGCTTTCGCGAAAGCGCCCACAGGATTTATCCTCCCAGACAAGGTCACAGAAGATGTAGCTGCAGCCGTAGTAGACATCAATATGGACGGAAAACAAGATGTGGTGATAGGCACGGGTGGCGGTGATTTTTACAACCAGGCCAAACCACTAAAAAATCGCATATATCTGCAACAAGATACCACCTTTGTAGCAGGCGTATGGCCAGAAATGTTTGACAATACTGCCGTTCTAGCCATAGGAGATTACAACAGTGACCAACGTCCCGATATCTTTGTAGGAAATCATGCCATTACCAACGATTTTGGTATAGCACCCAAGTCTTACTTGCTCAAAAATGACGGGGCTAGTCTTTCTATAGATAGCAGCAATGACCTAGGCAGCCCCGGTATGATTACAGATGCGATCTGGCATGACTTTGACAATGATGGGACCGAAGATCTTATCGTTATAGGCGAATGGATGCCCCCTGTGTTTTACAAAAATACCGAGGGACGCTTTCAAGAAGTAGATATGCAACTGGATCAGCACTCTGGCTTATGGCAAAGCATCGCTCCCTTTGATATTGACCAAGATGGCGATGTAGATTATCTCCTGGGTAATTGGGGACTCAATAGCAAATTCAAAGCCTCTGCCAGCTTTCCTATGCGGATGTACAAGGCAGATTTTGATGATAATGGCCAGACCGAAACAATAGTTACTACTCAAAAAGAGGGTGCATACTATCCTTTACAAGGTCTTAATGTTTTGGCTTCACAGCTAGTAAGTCTCAATAAAAAATATGCCTCCTACAGTGATTTTGCTGGTAAGACTATCGAAGAAATTCTAACCAAAGAGCAATTGCAAAAAGCAACAGTGCTCGAGGTACATACCTTGGCATCAGGATACTTAGAAAACAACAAGGGCAAATTTACCTTTAAACCCTTTGAGAGCTGGATGCAAGTGTCTCCCATTTTGGCTTTTTGCACCTATGATTTTGATCAGGATGGCAAACAAGAAGTTTTGGCTGCTGGCAATTATTTTGGTGTCAAGCCCTTTCATGGGAGATTGGACGCCTTTTCTGGCGCGATGATATCATCGGTTTCAGACATGGTGCCAGGACATCAAATTGGCTTAGATTTTGCAGATAAATCTATACGTGATTTACAAATTATTCGTTTACAAAATAAGACATACCTTTTGGCCACTTTTAATAATCGTGCCGCCGAAGTGTACCAATTGAATACCCTTAGATAATTATGACATCATTTTTGAAAAAAACGCTTATCCTAACTTTTATCGGGGCGAGTTTGTTCTCCTGTCAACAAGAAGCTAAAGAACAAAAAGCGCTAGAGGTGACTCCAACCCAGCTTCATACCGCTATAGACAAAGTCACAGAGGTGATTATTCACGATATTTTTTCTCCACCCGTAGCCAGTCGTATTTACGCATATCCCAATATTGCAGCTTACGAAATTATGGCAGGCCAATCTGAAGAATTTCAATCGCTTGCAGGGCAATTGCGGGAGTTGACACCCATACCTAAGCCTCAGCCAACAGCCAATATTGATTACGGTGTAGCCGCCTTGGTAGCCCATATGGAGGTGAGTAAACAACTCATCTTCTCGGAAGCCAAACTCAATGTATACAGAGACAGCCTTTATCAAAAATGGTCTACTGCCAATGCTGCACGCTTTGAGGCTTCCAAAGCCTATGGTCTAGAAGTAGCACAACACATCGCTCAATGGATGGATGGTGATAATTACAAGCAAACCCGTACCATGCCCAAATTTACGGTGATGACCGAAGATCCCGCCCGCTGGCAACCTACCCCTCCTGCTTATATGGCGGGTATAGAACCACACTGGAACAAGATCAGACCTTTTGTACTAGACTCTGCGGCACAATTTAAACCTGCGCCTCCTCCAGCTTTCTCTTTAGACGAAGATTCTCAATTTTACAAAGAGCTCAAAGAGGTCTATGATTTGAGTATGGATATCACCAAAAAAGGTGATGATACCGAAGAAATTGCCATTGCCCAATTTTGGGACTGCAATCCTTATGTTTCTGTAACCCGTGGACATTTGATGTTTGCTACCAAAAAAATTACCCCTGGAGGGCATTGGGTAGGCATTACCAAGATTGCTTCCAAAAAAGCCAATTTCGATCTTATGGAGTCGCTCTATGCCTATACCAAAACTACTGTGGCGATGATGGACGCTTTTATTAGTTGTTGGGATGAAAAATATCGTTCCAATTTAATTAGACCAGAGACTTTGATCAATGAGCATATCGATGATTCTTGGCAACCTATTTTACAAACACCGCCTTTTCCGGAATATGTAAGTGGGCATTCTGTGGTTTCTGGAGCAGCCTCAGAAGCTTTAACGAGTATTTTTGGGGATGATTTTGCCTTTGACGACGATACCGAACTGCCTTATGGTATTCCTGTACGTAGCTTCCCTTCTTTTAGAACTGCGGCTACAGAAGCCGCAAAGAGTCGTCTTTATGGAGGTATCCACTACAGAGCTGCTGTAGATATTGGGCTAGAGCAAGGCAAAGCCTTAGGAGAGCACATCGTGGCCTCTTTAGAAATGAAAACCGATAAAACTGCACAGTAACATGATAAAAAAAATTGTTGTTGGACTAGTAATCATGGCCTTGGTTGCTGGATTGGGGTATTTCTTTTTATGGCCTTCAGATTATAGGGTCTCTTTTAATGCCACAACTACCGCTGGCACCATCAATCAATCGCTAAAATCCTGGAATACCCAACTGGAAGCAAGCGAAATTATTGCCAGCCACAACCTCAACGAGCTGCAACAGGAAATTCGAATAAACGATTCTTTACATCGATATACCTGGAGCATTACCCAACTCAATGATAGCACACAACGCATACATATGGATGTCAAAGACCTAGAGCATAGTCTGGCCAACAAATGGCAAGTGCTTTTTGACGACAATCCCCCAATAGCCCTATTGGCAAAGAAGCACGCCAAGTCGTTTTACACACTGCTTATGGATCATCTATCTCGTATTAGAGTGACCATAGAAGGAGAAAGTACCATTCCTACCCTATATTGTGCCTATATCCCGCTAAAAGGATTACAAATCGAGAAAGCCAAGGGAATGATGCAAAATTACACCCTACTAAGTGATGTGCTTCTCAAAAATCAGGTTACTTTAAACGGGACTCCCTTTGTCGAAATTACCAAGTGGGACAGAGCTACAGATAGTATTTCTTACAATTTTTGTTTTCCTATTAAACGCTCTGAAAAATTACCTATTCTCAAACAAATCAAATACAAACGGGTTTTTGAACAACCTGCAATTAAAGCCGAATACAACGGCAACTATATCACCTCAGATCGAGCGTGGTACGCCTTATTAGACTATGCCGAAAGGAATGATATCGCGGTAGAAACTACTCCTATTGAGATTTTCTATAACAACCCAAATATGGGTGGCGACGAGCTCAATTGGAAGGCCGAAATCTATATGCCCATCGCCAGAGAAGAAGATTAAGCGCCCTAGTATGGAAACTTTTATAGACCAGACATTTGAAGATGTAGATTTTACCAAAACGCCTTTTCAAACTGCCGAATACGACAACTGCCATTTTAAGGACTGCCTTTTTCAAGACAAACATATCTCTAACTGCACCTTCTTAGAATGTCACTTTTCAGACTGCAATCTCACCAATACTCAATGGGGTGGCACCACTTTTAATTCGGTCGAATTTGAGAACTGTAAATTGCTAGGAAGCGACCTTAGTGGGTGTAATCCTTTTATGTTGCAATTGCGCTTTCGCGAAAGCAATCTCACCCTGGCCATATGCAGTGCACTTCCACTTAAAGGAACCTCATTTTTGGACTGTGTATTAGAACAGACCGACTTTACTCATGCCGATTTAAAAAAAGTTCGCTTTGAGAATTGCGACCTAAAAAATGCCATTTTTGATCAGACCCAACTTGAAGGTGCTGACTTTACAAAGGCTATAAATTACGAGATAGACCCAACCCAAAATGCAATAGCTGGTGCTCTTTTTAGTCGTGATGGTCTAGAGGGAATACTTACTACTTTTGGCATAAAAGTAATAGACTAAGACTATGACCTACAGGAGTTGTATCTTCAACTCTTTACCGATAGCTGGGCGTTTTAATTCCGATTACTCATTGTCCGTATTGATATTGTGTAAGCAATCGCGCTAATGCTATAAGACTATATCGATATGTTAACTAAGAGGATGATTCTATTAACATCTGACGCTATTTTTAACAAAGCCTTACCGTGTAATTCTTGAGATTGGGCAAGCTGTTTTTTATATTCTTATTGAACCAAAAAAGATGTAAGACTATGAAAAAGATACTACTGGGCGCATTAGCCGCCACCGCTATATTTACCACAACAACCCTCAATGCACAAATTGAAGATCAAATGCCCAATAAGGCACCAATGACCGATATTAACGGTACTGCAGATGACCTTGAAAATACAGGTATTGTAGGCATTAGCAATTGGGAGGCTTTCAATAAACTATCGGCACGTATGTACGAACTCGAAGGAGCTTCCTATTATACGACCATTAAAGTCATTAATGAATTAAAACCAATCGTTGCCATGCTCGAGCCTACCAAGCCGATGTGGATGAACACCGAGGAGATTAACGAAGACATCGAAGATTTCAAAAAGGAGTTTAATGAATTGACAGCGCAAAAAACAGCAGACAGTGGAGAATTTAGAGAGAATCTAGAAGAAATTGTAGAGCAATATGAAGATTTGCGTGAAGAAGCACATGAAGTGTTTATGGCTTATCTCGAAAATGTACAAGAAGGTAATGACCAGTGGCGCGAAGCACTCAAAAATGATATGGCCAGACAAAAGAAAATGAAAGAAGGCTATAAAGAATACAAAGAGGAAACTGAGGATAATAAAGATATCCGTGACGGAAGTAAAATGAAATCAAATAAGTAATAGTACGTCTGCCTCTTTAATAAAAAAATCACCCCCTGTGGGTGATTTTTTTATGCGGGCTTACTCGTATACTCTTACATAATCAATTTCATAGGTTTGAGGAAAAATGCTGTCGTCTATAGCTCCTCCAAAATTGCCACCTATGGCCATATTGAGAATAATATAAAATGGCTTCTGGAAGGGATAATTGTCTTCCGTTTTTTGAGCTGGATCAAAGCGATAGACCTCCTTATCATCTCGATAAAAAACGATCTGATCCTCGCGCCAATCACAACCATAGCTGTGCCAAGCCGAAGGCGTTTCTAATTTGGTTTTTTTGGTATTTATTGTATTTCCATAACTGGCCGGGGTATGTAAGGAGGTAAACAGACTATCGGCATCTCTACCTATCCATTCCATAATATCGATTTCGCCACAAGCGGGCCAACCCACCTCAGTTATATCAGATCCCAACATCCAAAAAGCGGGCCATAAACCTTTTCCTTCTGGTAGTTTAATTCTCGCCTCTATATAGCCATATTGGAAGGCAAATTTACCCTGAGTTGTTATACGAGTTGAGGTATACACACTATCCTGTAAACGGCCTGTTATTTTTAAACTTCCGTTAGACACGCTATGATTGGAAGTGGTATAAATTTGTGGTTCATTATTACCCCATCCACACAAATCGGGACAGCCATCACCCAGTTTAAAATTCCAATTGGAGGTGTCGAGCGCAGTGCCATCAAACTCGTCTGCCCAGAGCAATCTGCGATCATCTTCCTGGCAAGCTCCCATAAGAAGTGCCAAGATGATACCTACGCTATAAATAATCCTCGATTTCAATTGCTACTTATTTTTTGCAACACTCCATTGACTTTTATCTCCATGTCTTGGCCCTTGTCCAATTCAAAATGAGCGCCTTGTTGGGTAATCGTGGCTTTGACAATTTGATCTCTAAAATTGATTTTAAAAGAGTAACCATCCCAAGCTTTTGGAATTTGTGGCTCAAAAGACAAGGTGTCATTTTGGATGCGCATGCCCCCAAAACCTTCGACCACACTCATCCAGGTGCCTGCCATACTAGTGATATGTAGGCCCTCTTCTACTTCCTTGTTGTAATCGTCTAGGTCTAATCTAGCTGTCTGAAGGTAAAAAGCATAGGCCTGATCCATTCTTCCCAGCTTGGCAGCAATAATAGCGTGCACACAAGGCGACAAGGAAGACTCATGCACGGTAAAAGGTTCATAAAAGTCGAAGTGTTTTTCTAATTGCTCAAGCGAAAAATGATCTTCAAAAAAGTAAAACCCTTGTAAGGTATCGGCCTGTTTGATATAGGGCGATCGCAAAATTCGATCCCACGACCATTTTTGATTAATGGGTCGCTGTGTCGAGTCTAGTTGAGATACAGGAATCAACTCTTTATCCAAAAAACCATCTTGCTGCAAATAAACGTCTAAGGTTTTATCATAAGGCAAATACATTTGAGCAGCTACGGTTTCCCACTGGGTCATTTCGGCGGTGGTTAGGCCTGTTTTGGTGATAATTCGCTGGTAATCTTCGGCAAAATCGGTCGCCACGGCTTTAACTTTGGCGCAAGCGTATGACAAACACCACTGCGCCAGATAATTCGTAAACCAGTTGTTATTGATGTTGTTTTCATATTCGTTGGGACCAGTAACCCCAAGAATAACATAATGTTTCTTGTGTTGTGAATATGTGGCTCTTTGTTTCCAAAAACGAGCCACCCCAATAATGACCTCAAGGCCCATTTCTGGAACATAGCTGGTATCACCTGTAAAACGTTCATAATTATATATCGCATAGACCATTGAGCCATTACGATGTATTTCTTCAAAAGTAATTTCCCATTCGTTGTGACACTCTTCCCCATTCATGGTCACCATGGGGTAAAGTGCTGCCCCGTCAGTAAAGCCTAATTTTTCAGCATTTTCTATTGCCTTATCAAGCTGATTGTATCGATACTTGAGCAAATTACGAGCTACGTGCTGGTTTTTGGTGGCCATATAAAATGGGATGCAATAAGCCTCTGTATCCCAATAGGTAGACCCTCCATATTTTTCGCCAGTAAATCCTTTTGGACCAATATTCAATCTCGAATCTTGCCCTGTATAGGTTTGATTGAGGTGAAAAATATTAAAGCGTATGCCCTGTTGCGCTTTTACATCTCCTTGAATAACAATATCTGCCATTTCCCAAGTTTTCTGCCAAGCGGTTTTTTGAGTGTGTAATAAGGCCTCAAATCCCATAGCTTCAACCTTGTTCAAAACGTTTGTTGCCGCCTCTTGGAGCTTGTCTTTAGGATGATTTAAATCTGTGACATAGCCGCCCAATTTTTGAATAGCAAGCGTCTCATTTTGCGCTACAGTGGTTTGATAGGCATGTCCGATATAGGTTGTCACCTCTTCTTTAGAACCTACGGCTCCTTGATAAGAGGTCTTACGTCTAGGCTGATGAGGCAGTGAGATCGGTGTACCATTTCTAAACAAGGTATTACTCATCATCGTAGTGACATGAAATGCTGTCTTCATCGTATGGGCTGTGATAAAAGCGCGATGGCCTTCTTCTGAAAGTGTAAGGGTGTTCCAGAATTGATCGTCCCAGTTGGAATCTTCATTACTTACCCCGCTGTCCAGATAAGGTTCAAAACTAATCGTCGCCTCCTGATTTAATGGAGTAACTTCATAATAAATGGCACCTACCTCATCATGAGCCATACTCAAAAATCGCTTGCTTTGAACAGCCACCTCAACCCCGTTGGTAAGTCGCGCTGTAAAAGAACGGTAAAGTACCCCTTCTTTCATATCGAGTTCGCGTTTAAAAGACATGACTTTCTCACAAGTATACAGGTCTAATTTGAGCCCATTAATACGTACTTTAATTCCTATCCAAGACGGCGCATTTAACACTTTAGCAAAATATTCGGGATAGCCGTTTTTCCACCAGCCTACTCTGGTTTTGTCAGGATAATATACGCCTCCTATATAACTGCCCTGAAAACTACTACCAGTATACGTTTCTTCAAAGTTTGCCCGTTGCCCCATAGCCCCGTTACCCAAACTCATCAAACTTTCTGAAGCCTTGACAGTATCAGGATTCCAGCCTTCTTCTAAGACTGACCACGGATGCGGTAAAATATATTCTAAATGCATAATTAGGCGTCAATTAGTTGTTGTAAAAAAGATGCTGATATTTCGGTAAAATCAGAAAAGACATACTGAGCCTCGTGTAATACCTTTTTTTGGCCTATTCCGATACTAACCATAGACGCTTTATTGGCTGCTTGTATACCCGCAATAGAATCTTCAAAGACGATACAGTCAGAGGGAGCCGCATTGAGACCTTGAGCTCCTTTGACAAATACTTCTGGGTCAGGTTTGGCGGCTGTGACATCATTGCCATCTACAATGACCTCAAAGGCGTCTAACAGATCTACTCTTTCGAGGATGGGACGCGCATTCTTACTGGCACTGCCCAAGGCAATTCCTTGTTGTTGTTCTTGCAAAAAGGCCAATACTCTAGGAACATCAGGGAGAATCTCACTACGATCCATCCCTTTGATATGGTTGAGGTACTCTTGATTTTTCTGAACGAGCCAATTCTCTTTTTCCTTGGCTGTCGCAGTGTAGTTACCCAGTTCTAAAAGGATCTCCAAAGAGCGTACCCTACTCACCCCTTTAAAGAGTTCATTCTGAGTTTCTGTAAACTCAAAACCCAGGCTGTTTGCCAAATTTTTCCAGGCCAAATAATGAAATTTGGCGGTGTCTACAATGACCCCATCAAGATCAAAAATAAATGCTTTTCTCTTCATAACAATAGTAGGATTGTGTCGCTGTGTTAAGGCTTACAGCTCATAGTGCTCAAGGGTTCCAAGTCAATCTAGTGACTGCCCTATTACTTTAATTTTTTAGTACTCTCTCTCGCGATAAGGCTGGTCTCAATATAGGCTGTCGTGTATTCTTCTTCCTCCTCCTCAGGACGCTCGAGTTTATTGATTAATAATTCGGCGGCTTTTCTTCCCATCTGTTCGCCGTGTTGACTCACTGTAGTCAAACTTGGCGTCGCATATTTGGAGAGATCGCCATCAGAAAAACACACTATAGATACATCGTCGGGCACATTATGACCAAAAGTACGCAGCGCCTTAGAAGCCTCTACCGCAAACAATTCATTTACTGTAAAAACCCCGTCGAGATCCTTCCCTTTGAGAAAGTGTTTGATCTTGGCCACACAGCCCTGATCACAACGATCTATACTATCTAATTTTAAAATATTATCAGGATCAACTTTGATGTCATAAGACTCTAAGGCTTCGATATAACCCTTGGTTCTCAGCTTACCTACCGTCACATAGTCTTCGGTGGTGATTATGGCAATCTTTCGACAACCCGTTTTTAACAGATGGGTCACTCCCATCTTTGCACCTTCTCTGTCGTCTATTAATACCTTATCACAAGGTATTTCATCAACCACACGATCAAACATTACTACAGGCATCCCTTGATCTATGGTCTCGGTCAAATGTCTAAAATCATCTTTTTGTAAGGTCTCTTTGGCCAAAGACAATATAAAGCCATCGGTGCTCCCATTGGCCAATAATTCCATATTGAGCACCTCCTTGTCAAAATCGTTATTAGACAAACAGATAATGACGTTATAATTGTGTTCTCGCGCCATTTGCTCTACCCCTCTAATAACCGTTGTAAAAAAATGATGCACAATCTGAGGTATAATAATACCAATGGTACGCGTTTTTCGATTTTTTAAACTCAGTGCAATATTGTTGGGTTTGTAATTGTATAACTTGGCAAAGGCCTTAATTTTTTGCCGGGTATCTTCACTTATTTCTGCACTATCTCTCAAGGCTTTAGAAACGGTAGATATAGACACATCCAGTTCTTTAGCAATTAGTTTAAGGGTAAGTTTTCTTTTCATAAGGTAGAGGTAAAAATAACGCAACCACGTTAGGGATACAATTTAATCATTTCCTTTTTGGAACGAAAACGATGTATTATTAATAAAATCCTATATTTTAGTATGCATAAGATTATTTATGCGCACTTTCTTCTTCTTTTTGCCCCTCTTAATCTTGCTGAGTTGTAAAGAGCAATCACCCGGTTCAAAAATGAATACAGTGATTAATGACACTGTAGTGTCAGACTCGTTGCGCTTTCGCGAAAGCTATAGACCGCAATACCACTTTAGCCCTCCAACACAATGGATGAACGATCCTAACGGGCTCGTCTTTAACAAGGGTACCTACCATCTCTTTTATCAATACTATCCTGAAGATATTGTTTGGGGACCTATGCATTGGGGTCATGCCACCTCCAAAGACCTCGTCAAATGGAAACATCAGCCCATTGCACTTTATCCGGATAGTTTGGGTTATATTTTTTCGGGTAGCGCAGTCGTAGACCATACCAACACTTCTGGATTGGGCTCCAAAGACTACCCACCCATGGTTGCCATATATACTTATCACAACATGGAAGGCGAGAAAGCTGGCCGATCCGATTTTCAGACTCAGGGCATTGCCTATTCTTTAGATCAAGGGCAAAGCTGGAAAAAGTATAAAAACAATCCTGTAATTGGCAATCCTGATGGCATTAGAGATTTTAGAGATCCAAAAGTAATGTGGCACGAGCCTTCACAACGTTGGATCATGACTTTAGTGGCTGGCGATCACGCCAAGTTTTATAGCGCTCCAGATTTGATTCACTGGACCCACATAAGTGATTTTGGTAAAGACGATGGTGCTCATGGTGGGGTTTGGGAATGCCCCGATTTGTTTCGGCTCCAAACCGCAGATGGACAAGAGACCAAATGGGTACTTCTTATCAGTATAAATCCAGGCGCACCCAATGGCGGCTCAGGAACCCAATATTTTATAGGCGATTTTGACGGCACCCAGTTTACAACAACCCAAACAGCCCCCAAATGGTTAGACTATGGTTCAGATAATTATGCAGGCGTTACTTACAACGGTTTGCCCGATCAGGAGCGCAGGTTTATAGGATGGATGAGCAATTGGAATTATGCACAAAAAACCCCTACAAAAAACTGGAGAAGTGCAATGACGCTTGCTAGGAAATTAGCACTTGTCAAATTAGATCAAGGGTTTTTCTTGCAACAACAGCCTGTCGATCAACTCGATGCTTACCTGTCTAAAGATCCTACCATTGTTAAGATTTCTGATACAGTATATCGAGCCAGCGCTTTTAATCAACACAAAATAACGCTAGATATAAAAAAGAGCGACGGCCCTTTTTCTTTACATTTTGAAAATGAGGTCAACCAAAAACTTACCTTAGGTTGGCAGGCCAAAACAGCCACCTTTTTTATCGACAAAACCCGCTCGGGCCTTACACAGTTTGAACCCCGTTTTGCAGACCGCGTGCATACTGCGCCTTTACCCTTTGATCTCGATAAAGACATCAAAATAGAACTCTACATCGATGCCTCATCTATAGAGGTATTTGTAAATGGCGGTCTTCTTACCATGACCGAACAAGTATTTCCGACCCAACCCTATACCCGTATGACCATAGCGGGAAATGTAGCCACCTCATTGCCTACTTTTTCTAAAGTGGCCAGAATTTGGGATTAATCAACCTAGTATATGAAAGACATCACAAAGTGGAGTATAACCGTTGCCCTAGCAGGCTTTTTATTTGGATTTGACACCGTTGTTATTAGCGGGGCCAATCAACCCATAAAAGATATATGGCCTACCTCTCCCTTGTTTCACGGTACCTTTATTATGAGTATGGCGCTATGGGGTACGGTCCTCGGATCACTTTTTGGTGGTGTACCCACCAAATTGATTGGGCGTAAAAAGACCTTATTTTGGATAGGAGTGCTGTTTTTTATCTCGGCCATTGGCAGCGCCTTGGCTCCAGACCCTTATTTGTTTTCCTTTTTTAGGTTTATTGGTGGGGTTGGTGTTGGGGTATCATCGGTGGCAGCGCCTATTTATATTTCAGAAATCACAACAGGGGCCAATCGGGGTAAATTAGGTGGACTGTATCAATTTTGTCTTGTCTTTGGTATCCTAATCGCCTTTATATCAAATTGGCTGTTAAAAGGATTTGACGGGGCCAACGATTGGCGATGGATGCTTGGTGTAGAGGCCATACCCGCTTTTTTATATACCCTTATGGTACTGCGTGTACCCAATAGCCCGAGATGGCTCGCACTACAAAAAAATGATGATGATGGTGCCCTAGCGGTTTTACACAAAATATATGAGCCTCAAGATGCCACACAACAGCTGGCTGCTATAAAAGCAGATCGAGATCAGCCCAAAAGCAGTGAAAATCTCTTTCAAAAAAAATACCAGCGCCTATTATGGCTTGGGTTTCTCATAGCCTTTTTTAATCAGTTATCGGGTATTAATTTTGTGCTCTACTACGCCCCTGAAATTTTAGAAAAAGCAGGATTAGGTGGCGCCGAGTCTTTATTTAACTCGATCGCAATCGGGATAGTAAATCTTGTATTTACTTTGATCGGGGTTAGATTACTGGATAAATTGGGCAGGAGGCAACTTATCATTATCGGTTCTCTAGGATATATCTTTAGTCTGATAATGGTAGGGGTTTGTTTTCAGTATGATTTAGGACCTGCCATGCTGTTGACCTTTATCTGTTTATTTGTAGCCTCTCACGCCATTGGTCAGGGGGCTGTCATATGGGTATTTATCTCAGAAATATTCCCAAACCGTGTACGTGCTTATGGTCAGTCTTGGGGGACGAGTACGCATTGGGTGTTTGCTGCCATCATTACACTCATTACTCCTTTTTTTATCGATAAAGATAAAGGTATTTTGACCGATAGTATCTGGTACATTTATTATTTCTTTGCTGGGATGATGGTGCTGCAGTTACTGTGGGCCCTTTTTAAAATGCCCGAGACCAAAGGCAGATCACTAGAAGCTTTAGAAAAAGAACTTGTACCCGATGAAGAATAGTACCTTACAGATATGTTGTTTTGGAGAGCTGCTATGGGATGTCTATGCTCCAGATCAAAAACGATTAGGCGGAGCGCCCTACAATGTGGCCTATCGGCTCAATTCTTATGGTGCCCAAGCACAACTGATAACCGCCATAGGCAAAGATGAACTAGGGGTTCAAGCCCAACAAATCGTAGAAGAGGCTGGTTTATCGGACGCCTTGATTCAAAACAATTCAAAAAACACAGGCACAGTAGATGTGCTGCTGGACGCTTCAAAAAAAGCCAGCTATACTATTAATACTAATGTTGCCTGGGATTTTATTAAAGCTACTCCAAAAGCTCTGGAAGCAGTTACCAACGCCGACGCCTTTGTTTTTGGAAGTCTGGCTTTGCGCCAAACACATAATCAAAAGACATTTGAGGCCTTGATAGAGCAGGCTTCGTATAAAGTATTTGATCTCAATTTGCGAGAACCCCATTATGATTTGGCAGTGGTCATTACTTTAATGGAGATCGCCGATTTTATCAAACTCAACGATGAAGAGTTGGAGCTTATCACCACCTTAATGGACATCACCAAAGACTCTTTGGAAGAAGAAATAAAGGCGTTGGCAACGCTTACTCAAAGCCAAACGGTTTGTGTCACTCTTGGCGCAGATGGCGCCATGCTCTATCACAAAGGCAAAATATATACCCAACGCGCCTTTAACATCGACCTAGTAGATACCGTGGGAGCTGGAGACTCCTTTTTGGCCACACTTTTGTTTGGATTATTATCTAATGAAACCCCAGAAGATTCCTTGGCTCTTGGCTGTTGTATTGGGGCTTTGGTAGCTAGTAAAACAGGGGCCAATCCTATTCTTTCACAAGAGGAAATCAATCAAATGATGGGCTGGTAAACCATCCCGATCAAAAAAAGCAGTAACTCTGGAGTCATTTGAACGAGAATGAGAAATGTGCTAGGGTGTAAAAATTGCATTCATATGGTAGTAAAATACCAGTTCAACTTCCTATTTTTGCAATTCATTTCAAGAACAACCCATGTTTAGAACACATACCAATGGCGCACTGCGTGCATCAGATATCAATACAGAAGTAACCCTTGCAGGCTGGGTCCAAAAATCTAGAGATAAAGGATTTATGATCTGGGTTGATCTTAGAGATCGATACGGGATTACTCAACTCATTTTTGACGAAGAGCGCACCGACAAAGCATTAATGGAAAAGGCTAGAACCTTAGGACGCGAGTTTGTCATTCAAATTGAGGGAACCGTTATCGAAAGGTCTTCCAAAAATCCAAACATCCCTACAGGTGATATTGAAATTTTGGTTACTCAACTCGAGATTTTAAACGAGGCCTTGCTCCCACCTTTTACCATAGAAGACCAAACCGATGGAGGCGAAGATGTGCGTATGAAGTATCGCTATCTCGATATTCGAAGAAATCCGGTTAAAAACAGTTTGATTTTTCGTCATCGGGTGACCATGGAGGTCAGAAAATATTTATCAGATCAAGAATTTATTGAAGTCGAAACTCCCTACTTGATCAAATCGACACCAGAAGGTGCCAGAGATTTTGTAGTGCCTTCACGTATGAATGAAGGCGAATTCTATGCCCTACCACAATCGCCTCAAACCTTTAAGCAGCTCCTTATGGTAGGAGGAATGGACAAATACTTTCAAATAGTCAAATGTTTTAGAGATGAAGATCTCAGAGCCGATAGACAGCCAGAATTTACTCAAATTGACTGTGAAATGGCCTTTGTAGAACAAGAAGATATACTCAACATGTTTGAAGGTCTTACCCGTCACCTTTTAAAAGAGGTAAATGGTGTAGAGATAGGTGATTTTCCAAGAATGCAATATGATGACGCCATGCGTTTATACGGTAATGACAAACCTGATATTCGTTTTGGGATGGAATTTGGTGAGCTAAACGAGGTAGCGCAGCACAAAGATTTTAATGTCTTTAACAAGGCCGAACTCGTTGTAGGGATTGCCGTACCAGGAGGAAATAGCTACACCCGAAAAGAAATTGACAAATTGATTGACTGGGTTAAAAGGCCACAAGTAGGGGCCTTGGGTATGGTGTACTGTCGCGTTAACGAAGACGGGAGTTTTAAATCGTCGGTTGATAAATTTTACGATCAGCAGGACTTAGCCCAATGGGCTAAAGTAACCGGTGCCAAAGCGGGCGATCTCATATGTGTGCTCTCTGGTGATGCTTCCAAAGTACGCCCTCAATTAAGTGCCTTGCGTATGGAATTGGCAGAGCGTCTAGGACTTAGAGATCCAAAAGTATTTGCCCCTTTATGGGTGGTAGACTTTCCGTTGCTCGAACTCGATGAAGAAACAGGGCATTACCACGCTATGCATCACCCGTTTACCTCTCCAAAACCCGGACAAATCGAATTGCTAAGCACAGATCCAGGCGCGGTAAAGGCCAATGCCTACGACTTGGTACTTAATGGTAATGAAATAGGTGGCGGTTCTATTCGTATACACGATAAGGAGACTCAAGCGCTTATGTTTGACTATTTAGGGTTTACACCCGAAGAGGCCAAAGCGCAATTTGGCTTTTTAATGGATGCCTTTCAATATGGGGCACCTCCTCATGGTGGTTTGGCTTTTGGGCTTGATCGTTTAGTAGCCATTTTAGGAGGGCAAGAAACCATTAGAGATTTTATTGCATTTCCAAAGAATAACAGTGGTCGGGATGTCATGATAGATGCTCCTGCACCTATTGATGAGGCGCAATTAGAAGAATTACACTTAAAATTACGTGCATAAACTTAGACGCATATTTATCATTTTGGTATTTCTGTTGTGCACAGGAATGTTGGCCTATGGGTACAACCTCACCTCAAGTACAGAAGTAGACGAGCTTCGTCTTGGGCATAAACTCGTAGGAATGGCTATAGCGGGTTTCTTTTTTGTGGCCATGCCAGTGTTTATTTACCACCGCTGGAAAAACAAAAAAGTGAAGGATTATATGCTTACCGAAGAAAACATCCTTAAGATGAAAGCCTTTAACGACAGTAAAAAATCTTGAAAATCAGAGGCTTAATTAAAAAAATACACTAAGGAAACCTTATGTTAAAAATAAAAACGTAAGTTTGTTCTTTATTAATATTTTATTTTTTATAATGGAAGGAACAGTTAAATTTTTCAATGAGTCAAAAGGTTATGGTTTTATAACTAATGACGACACTGGTAAAGACATCTTCGTACACGTTACAGGTCTTAACGGTGAAACTATCAACGAAGGAGACAAAGTTGAGTACGTAGAAGAAGAAGGAAGAAAAGGAATGACAGCTGCACAAGTACGTGTGCTGTAATGATATAGATATATCTTTTTACGATTGGATGCCCGCTGGAAAGCGGGCATTTTTTTTGTTCAATTATCGCTTTTTGGCAAAGAAAGCTTGTAATAATTGCTGCGCCTGATCTGCCAGTATACCACCTTCAATAACTGTTTTGGGATGGTAGGTCGTCCCCAATGCTGTTGCCCCTCTTCGAGGGTCTTTGGCGGCATACACCACTCTCGCTATCTGACTCCAAAAAAGTGCCCCAGCACACATTTGACAGGGTTCTAGGGTTACATATAGGGTGCAATTTTTTAAGTATTTCCCCCCTAAATAGTTGGCCGCTGCGGTGATGGCCTGCATTTCGGCATGGGCTGTGACATCTGTCAATCGTTCTGTTAGATTATGCGCTCTGGCAATAATGGTATTTTCTATGACCACCACAGCTCCTACAGGGATCTCTTCACTTTCAAAAGCTAGCTGGGCCTCTGCTAGTGCGCGTTTCATAAAATAAGTATCATCAAAAGGATCGATTATTGCCATAGTACAAAGGTATACAAATGTTCAGCGCCATAACGTACCTTTGCAATATGTCAGCTCCACTTTTAAACCGTATTAATACTCCAGAAGACCTTCGCAAGCTTTCGCGAAAGCAATTACACACGCTTCCTAAAGCGTTGCGACAGTTCATTATTGATATTGTAGCTACCAAAGAAGGGCACTTGGGGGCCAGTTTAGGGGTTATAGAGCTCACCATCGCCTTACATTATATTTTTGATACCCCAAACGATCTGTTGGTTTGGGATGTAGGTCATCAAGCCTATGGCCATAAAATTCTTACAGGACGACGTGAGCAATTTGAGACCAATAGACGTAGAGGAGGTTTGAGTGGCTTTCCCAAACGGGACGAAAGCATCTATGACACTTTTGGTGTGGGGCATAGCAGTACAGCGATCTCGGCAGCTTTAGGAATGGCCCTGGCCGCACTGCAACAAGGATTATTGAAGCGCAAACATATCGCAGTAATTGGTGATGCCTCTATTGCTAGTGGGATGGCTTTTGAAGGCTTGAATCACGCGGGGGTGACTAAGGCTAATTTACTGGTAATTCTCAACGATAATGCCATAGGTATAGACCCCAGTGTAGGCGCCTTAAAAAAATACCTTACCAATGTCAAAAAAGGAACAGCCCGAGAGGAAAATCTTTTTGAGGCTTTAAATTTTGACTACTACGGCCCCGTAGACGGACACGATCTAGAGGCGTTATTAGATATTTTAACAGTGCTAAAAGACAAGGATGGCCCAGTACTACTTCACGTAATCACCACCAAAGGTAAAGGCCTTGCACAAGCCGAAGCCAATCAAGTCGTATATCACGCTCCAGGTAAATTTGATGCGACGACAGGCGAACTAGCGCCAAAATCTACGATAAGCCAACCTCCAAAGTACCAAGACGTCTTTGGGCATACCCTGGTCTCGCTAGCCGAGAAGAACCCAAAAATTATGGCAATAACTCCTGCTATGCCCACGGGAAGTTCGCTCCGATATATGATGGAGCGATTTCCAGACAGAGCGCTTGACGTGGGTATCGCAGAGCAGCATGCCGTAACCCTTGCCGCTGGTATGGCTACCCAAGGTATGATGGTATTTTGCACTATTTATTCTACCTTTTTACAACGTGCTTATGACCAAGTAATACACGATGTCGCCCTCCAAAACATACCCGTAATATTTTGTCTAGACAGGGCAGGTTTGGTAGGTCAGGATGGCCCTACCCATCATGGGGTATTCGATCTCGCCTATCTCAATTGCATCCCAAATCTTATCATATACGCCCCTAGCGATGAGCTAGGCTTGCGCAATATGAGGTAGACCGCTCAATTAGGTCTTGAGCATCCTATTGCGATTCGATATCCTAGAGGACGGGGGCATACTTTAGATTGGGAACAACCCTTTCAAGAAATGCCTATTGGCAAAGGTCGGTGTTTGCGCAAAGGCGCCCATATTGCTATTCTATCTATAGGCACCATAGCACTCAACGTGAGCAAGGCTATAAAGATTCAAGCTGTCAATGCAAGTCACTACGATATGGGCTTTTTAAAACCCTTAGATCTTGAATTGTTAGATTCGATTTTTGAGCAGTATCACACTATTGTTACTGTCGAAGATGGCACCCGTATAGGCGGTTTGGGTAGTAGTGTGTCAGATTATGCTTTCGCGAAAGCGTATACTGGAAATATCCAAATATTAGGCATACCAGATCGCTTTATAGAACACGGCACCGTTGCAGAATTACAGGAAGACGCTGGCATTTCTCCTACTCAAATTGCCGCAGTTCTCGCGCAAATAAAGGTATAAAAAAAGCGGAATATCGTTGGATATTCCGCTTTTCTAGA
>PAUP01000096.1 GCA_002712765.1 Cytophagaceae bacterium
AAAAAGCAAAACGTACAAGAGAAATTGCAGTTGTTTCAGACTGCACACATCATACAAACCGCTACGGTAGAAGGCGTTGGTTTGGTAAGTTCTTCGCTTTATATGGCATTTGAAAATTTAATATTTCTGGGACTGGGCGTCTTGGCTATAGTCATTCTTAGCCTGAGATTTCCAACCGTAGATCGCATTGCTGGATCTATTGGATTAACCATAGAAGAACAAACCTATTTCAATGACCCTAATAGCTCATTGCCTCAAAAATAATAATGCAGATCTTTTGCTCTCTGCATCAACTGCGCTTTTGGAACAAATAAACAAACCCTATAATTTACCCGACCAAGGCTCTACTAGGCGGTACGTATAATCTTAGCTCCTATGGCGCGTAAACGCTCGTCTATATTTTCATAACCTCGATCAATTTGATCGATATTGTGGATGATAGAAGTACCCTTGGCACTAAGCGCAGCAATCAATAAGGAAATACCCGCACGAATATCGGGAGACACCATGGTAGTCGCTTTGAGTTGTGAGGTAAAATTATGACCAATGACCGTTGCTCTATGCGGATCACAAAGTATGATCTTGGCACCCATATCAATGAGCTTATCTGTAAAAAACAAGCGGCTTTCAAACATCTTTTGATGAATCATTACTTCACCTTTGGCCTGCGTAGCTACGACTAGTACGATACTTAATAAATCTGGAGTAAATCCAGGCCAGGGCGCGTCAGAGATCGTCATAAACGAACCATCAATATAACTCTCAATCGTATAGCCATCTTTGTGAGCAGGAATATAAATATCATCTCCTTTTTGCTCTAAGGTAATGCCCAACTTACGAAAGGTGTTGGGAATAATCCCGAGGTCATCCCAAGACACATTTTTAATGGTTATTTCGCTCTTTGTCATCGCTGCTAAACCAATCCAAGATCCAATTTCAATCATATCGGGAAGGATACGGTGATGACAGCCTTTGAGTTCTTTGACACCTTGTATATGAAGCATATTAGAACCTATACCTTCTATGTTGGCTCCCATGCTATTGAGCATTTTACACAGCTGTTGCAAGTAAGGTTCACAAGCTGCATTGTAAATCGTAGTCTTACCCTTAGCCAGTACAGCTGCCATGACAATGTTTGCTGTCCCAGTCACCGAAGCTTCGTCTAAAAGCATATAAGTGCCTTTTAAGCCTTTAGGTGCTTCTACACCGTAAAAACGCTCTTCTCGATTGTATCTAAAATCGGCACCTAGTTTAATAAAACCTTCAAAATGGGTATCGAGACGACGACGCCCAATTTTATCACCTCCCGGTGTAGGAATATATCCTTTACCAAAACGCGCCAAGAGCGGGCCTACAATCATTATAGATCCTCTAAGGCCACTGCCATCTTGTTTAAACTGTTCGCTTTCTAAGTAGTCAAGGTGTAGTTCGTCGCTTTGAAAAGAATATTCTCCTTTTCTAATTTTCTGAATTTTAACCCCAAGATTGCCTAAAATCTCAATGAGTTTATTGACATCCCGTATATCTGGGATGTTACTAATGGTTACTTTTTCTGGAGTGAGCAAAACAGCACAAAGTATTTGAAGTGCTTCATTTTTGGCTCCTTGAGGTTGGATTTCACCTTTGAGCGGGTGACCGCCTTCAATCTGGAATGTTCCCATAGATATAGGTAAAGAAATGGTTTTAATATCTTTTTTTACGAGAGTAATTGCCTTTAGACTTTTTGACTGGATGATCTGCCGCTTTTGCTTTTTTGGTCGCGCGTATCAAACGATCAGAATCTCTTAAATCTTCGTCTTTTTCGCGCAAATTGATCGCCCCGTCACTAAGTTCAAATAAATGTCCAAAAATGACATCGTCTTCTACGGTGTCTTTATTCCAATTCAGGAAACACTTTTTCATGTGATTGGCAATAGTGAACTCTAATGCCTCTCTCATTTCTCCTTCGTCCCAGCTTTTGGCCACATCAATCATACGCTTGATATTATTGCCGTAAAAGCGATATTTTGGAAAGTTTTGTGGATAATTGAGCGGTTCTGGACGCTCGGCCAATTCTTCTTTAGAAGGTTTGCCGTAAGGAGAATCAACATCGAGTTCAAAATTGGACATGATAAATAATTGATCCCAAAGCTTGTGCTGAAAATCAGGCACATCTCTTAAATGGGGTTGCATATTGCCCATGACTGCAATAATACCTTTGGCTTGTTTGTTGCGCTCCTCGCGATCTTCTATCGTAGTGGTTTGATCAATCATTTTCTGAATATGGCGGCCATACTCAGGAATGATCAAATGATCTCTTTCTGTATTGTATTCTAACTGATCTATCAATTGTAAAATATTAAGTGAAGTGGTTTACCTAAATAAACAGTTGCAAAGTACTAAAAATTGTGCGAAAGTTGCCATAAAAAGGGCTAATGGACAAAAATTCGATCGATCGCTGTAAAATTTGACAGCAGCAACAGGCTCAAATGCAAATTTATTAGCGCTATCTGTAACAAATTTAGGAAGTTACTACTAATATTTAGATATTTGCCTAAATAACTAATTACATGAACCTACTGTTCAAGGCCTTAAACGACCAGACCAGACGCCAAATACTAGAATTGCTCAAAGAGAAGGATCTTCCTGCAGGTGCTATTGCCGATGCTTTTGACATCTCTAAACCAAGTATTTCTCATCATCTGGATATTTTAAAACAAGCCAATTTGGTAAGTTCAAAAAAACACGGTCAGTTTGTGGTCTATAGCCTAAATACGACCATACTTGATGAAGTGTTTCAATGGATTATTAACCTTAAAAATAAAGAATAGGATGAATTTACGTAAAGAATTACCCAGTTTGGCAATCGTAGTTTTGCCCTTTTTATACTTAGGGTTTATCTACCCTAAATTACCCAACACGGTTCCTACCCACTGGAATGGACAAGGCGTAATTGATGCTTGGGGTCCCAAACACAGCTTGTGGCTCATACCGTTTTTTATGCCTGTATTGACCTATGTGCTATTGCTAGTTGTACCCAAGATCGATCCTAAGGGACAACTCAAGCATATGGGAAGCAAATTTGATAAATTTAAATTTATCATCACCCTGTTTATGAGTGTCTTGGCAATGTATATCATCTATGCTACCCAACAGCAATCTCTAGGGAGCATCAAAATCATATTTGTACTTATGGGATGTCTCTTTGCCGCCATTGGTAATTATCTACCCGCAGTAAAACCCAATTATTTTATAGGGATACGCACCCCTTGGACACTCGAAAATCAAACCGTATGGAAAAAGACACATCGTCTTTCGGGACGTATTTGGGTGATTGGTGGTTTGACCATTGTAGTACTAAGCCTATTGCTTGCCCCTACTCTGGCTTTAACACTATTCATAACGATAACCATATTACTAGTAGTCATCCCGCTGGTATATTCGTATAGGCTTTTTAAAACCATAAGTGCATCTTCCGCTTAAAGCGAAATAACACCCTCAATCTGCCCAACTTCTTGATAGTAGGCAATCACAGCATCTGGATCTTTCATACGCACATTAATCGATACACTGGTGTATTTGCCCGTACGTGATGCTTTGGTCTCAATTACAGCCCCCATATTGTCAAAAATGTCTTCAATTTGTTGCACTGTAGCCGCATTAGATGGCACGATAAACTTATAGAGATAAGGAGACGGCCACATGGCGGTATCCCCAAGTTGGGCTTTGAGTTTTTTGTAGAATTCTTCAGAGTTTGGCGTCGTTGACATAGCTTTGGTATCTATTGCAAATATACATAAGAGCTTCAGATGACGAATCTCGTAGGTTTGCTTAATTTTGCAAAAGCTAATGCTATTTCTATGCCAAAAAGAGTATTACTCATAGGAGGCCCTTCTACGGGCAAGTCAACCTTAATTGAAGCCTTAAAAGAAAAGGGGCATCCTTGTATGCCCGAAATTTCGAGAGAGGTAACCAAAGCCGCTCAACAACAGGGCGTTGAGCAATTGTTTTTGACAGAACCCCTCCTATTTAGTGAACTGTTATTACGCGCTAGAATAAAACAATTTGAACAGGCGTTAACCTTTGATGCGCCATTTGTATTTATTGATAGAGGTATTCCTGACACGGTGGCATATATGGACTACATTGGGCAATCCTACACTCAAGAATTTACAACGGCTTGTAAGACCTATATTTACGATGCCGTGTATCTATTACCACCCTGGGAAGAAATTCACACCACAGATTCAGAGCGCTATGAAGACTTTGAACACGCCAAAGCCTTACATCACGCCTTGCTAAGCACGTACCAGGCTTACGGTTATAAGCCCATAGAAGTCCCTAAGGCTAGCGTCCCACAGCGCAGCGCGTTTATACTAGATCACTTAGAGCATATATGCAAGACCCACTAAGCATAGCTACCCAATATTGGGGTTTTACGTCCTTCCGACCCTTACAGAAGGACATCATCAACACGGTGGGTATATTAAAAAAAGATACCATTGCCTTACTTCCTACAGGTGGAGGCAAATCACTTTGCTATCAAATACCAGCCATAGCCAATGAGGGCATCGCTATTGTGATCTCTCCATTAATTGCTCTGATGAAAGATCAAACAGATAGCCTCAAAGAAAAAGGTATAAAAGCGATTGCACTTCCTAGTGGCATTCCTTATAAGGAGCTAGATGCCTTACTCGACAATTGTATTTATGGCAATTATAAAATGTTGTATGTGTCTCCAGAACGATTGCAGCAAGAAATTGTTTTGACACGTATCAAGCAAATGAATGTTTCTTTAATTGCCGTAGATGAAGCACATTGTATCTCCCAATGGGGTCATGATTTTAGACCGGCCTATCGTGAGATTTTCCGCTTACGCGAAATACACCCAGCATCTCCCATTATCGCACTCACGGCCACAGCGACGCCCAAAGTACTAAAAGAAATTGCGAGCGAGCTGCATATGAAAGATCCTGAATGCTTTCAAAGCTCTTATGAGCGGCCTAATCTAGTCTATACGATTAGACAAACGCCTAACAAACGCGAGCTGCTTATTAAAGGTTTAACCCAACACCAAGAGAGCGCTATTGTTTATGTGAGAAACCGCAAAAGCACCGTAGAAATAGCTGAGTTATTAAACCAACGTGGTATTAAAGCTGCTGCTTATCACGGGGGTATGCCTCAAGACCAACGCAATAAAAATTATGCGCAGTGGCGAGATGACGTCATACGTGTTATTGTGGGCACCAATGCTTTTGGGATGGGTATAGATAAAGGAAATGTCGATCTTGTAGTACACTTAGAAATTCCTGATAGTATAGAGAATTATTTTCAGGAGGCTGGAAGAGCTGGACGTAATGGACAACCAGCAAAGGCCTTACTAGTCTATAATCAAAATGACATGCTGCGCCTGGATAATCAGTTTGTCAAAATCATCCCACAGCTGGCCGATGTGAAGTGGATTTACAAAAAACTTAACGCCTATTTTCAAATACCCTATGGAGAAGGTGCAGATACTACGCATAGCTTTAACTTTAGTAGCTTTTGTGCAGCCTACCAGCTGCCTACAGTAAAAACCTATAATACGTTATTGTCCTTAGAACGCAATAGTATTATACACCTGACCAAAGTATTTAGTAAACGGGCTCGCGTCCTATTCAAACAGAGCGAGATGGCACTTACCTATTACTTGGTTAAAAACCCAGGTCTTGAAAAAGTAGCCAAAACTTTATTGCGTACTTATGGTGGCATACACGAGCAGGAAATGGCCATAGACCACAATTTGATAGCCTCAAAAGCCAATTGTAGCATTGCTCAAGTACATCAAGCGCTATTGCGTCTTGACACCGATGACATCATAACTTATGAGCACCAAAGCTTTGATACTTCAATTACTTTTTTGGTGCCACGCGAAGACGAGCATACCATCAATGTAATTGCCAGGTATGTAAAAGCGCAGGCCCAGAAAAAACAAGAACAAGTAGCTGCTATGAAAGCCTTTGTCCATCAACAACAGCAATGCCGAACCATAAGCATTTTGAAATATTTTGGTGAAGACGCCACAACACCTTGCGGTAGGTGTGATGTTTGTATCTCTGAGCTCAATGATCAACCCAAAAGGGCTGTCAAATCACTAGAACAGCTTTTACTAGATATTATCTCTAAAGATCAATTATCGAGTAAAGAACTAATAATGAGCCTGGCAAATCTTAACAAGAGTGCTGAAAATCGGAAGGCTATGGCTTTTCGCGAAAGCGATATTCTACAAACACTCAAAACCTTACTCGCCAAAGAAAAAATCACGCTTACAACATCAAATAGATATAAAATCAAATGAAAGACTTACGAATCGTATTTATGGGTACGCCACAATTTGCAGTGAGCATACTCGAAGGATTATTAACAGCACAATACAATGTTGTAGGTGTCATTACAGCACCAGATAGGCCTGCAGGTAGAGGGCAAAAATTACGATTAAGCGCTGTGAAAGAGGCTGCTCTAGCACACGATCTCCCGCTGCTTCAACCCACCAATCTCAAGGATCCAGCGTTTATAAATGACCTCAAAGACCTTAGAGCCAACCTTCAGATCATTGTCGCCTTTAGAATGCTACCAGAGGTGGTATGGGCAATGCCTGCTTACGGCACCTTTAACCTACACGCCTCTTTACTACCGCAATATCGCGGTGCCGCTCCTATTAATTGGGCGCTAATCAATGGCGAAAAAGAAACGGGAGTTACCACTTTTTTTATCGATGAGAAGATTGATACTGGGGCTATACTATTTCAAGAAAAGCTCATGATTGGCCCTGATGAAAATGCAGGTAGTCTTCACGACAGGCTTATGTATGCTGGGGTTGATCTGGTACTAAAAACAGTCCAAGCCATTGCCAACGATACCGTCTACCCACGTGTACAACAACACCAAGGTAGGCTAAAGACGGCCTATAAATTACACAGTGAAAATACAAGGATAGATTGGGAAGCTCCTCGTCAAGTGATTCACAATCACATAAGAGGTTTAAGTCCTTACCCATCGGCCTGGACCGAGATGGACGCAAGTACTCAACAAAGTCGGGTAAAAATTTATGCCACACGACTACCCGACAATATGCCGTTTGCTAACGCACTCAAACCCGGTGATCTAAAAGTAGCAGAAAAACGACTATTTGTTGGTACAGGAACTGATCCTATTGAAATACTCCAGATCCAATTGGCAGGCAAACGAAAAATGGATGTACAAGACCTACTGAACGGTTATAATTTTGATGAAAATATTAAAATGCGCTAAAGCCCTATTCTCATTGGGGTTATGAGAAATAGCAAAAAACAAGCTTCTTTATTAACAATCGCCTTGATTTATTAACAAAAAGATGGATTTCCCTTGCTATTGCTTGCACGAGACAATAATCCGTATAAATTTGTGAGAGAATTAAACATATCGTTTAACCAACAATTAATTAATTAAACAATACATTATGAACAAATCTGAATTAATCGACGGAATGGCAGAACACGCAGGAATCACTAAAGCTGCTGCAAAAAAAGCTTTAGAATCTTTCTTAGGAAACGTAGAAGGTACTCTTAAAGAAGGAGGACGTGTTTCTTTAGTTGGTTTTGGTTCTTGGTCTGTTTCTAAGCGTAATGCACGTGAAGGAAGAAACCCTCAAACTGGAAAGACAATCAAAATTGCTGCAAAGAACGTTGTAAAGTTCAAAGCAGGATCTGATTTGGCAGATGCAGTGAACTAATTGCACCATATATTATGAAAAAGCCACTCGATTGAGTGGCTTTTTTTTTGATTGCTATTTTTTTTATCGGGTAAAAAAACCGTTTAGCTCACCACAATTTGCTTATTTATAGCATGTTATACGTTTAAGCCGTCATTAAAACAAACTAACATTCGTTTTTATTGATACTCACAATGATCTGATTTACAACTTTGTACGTATAATACTAAAGCTATAATCTCAAAATAAAGCAATTTCGGTACTTTGCCAAAATTGGTGTAAATTTAAAAAGACCAAAATAGTAATGCCATGAATCTTATACTTCCAACCAAAGGGCATTTATTAGTTGCAGAACCTTCTATACTAAATGATCCTTCGTTTAATAGATCTGTGATTCTTCTCGCCGATCATACTGTTAAAGGATCTCTCGGATTTATTCTCAACAAGCCAACAGAGTTTTTCTTAGGCGACTTTATTCCCGAAATAACAGATCAATTCCCGATATACAATGGCGGGCCCGTAGAAACAGACAATCTTTACTTTATACACTCGGTACCTCATTTAATTGAAGGTAGCGAAGAAATTGCTTGTGGGATCTATTGGGGAGGCGATTTTGATAAGGTGGTCGATTTGATCAAGACAGGCAAAGTCTCTATCAATGATGTTCAGTTTTTCTTGGGTTATTCTGGCTGGGATGAACAGCAACTAGAACAAGAGCTCGAAGATCAAACCTGGGTGGTGGTAGAAAACCAGCAGGGCGATAAGATCATTGGTCCTTGTTGCAGCTCACTTTGGCGTGAGGTGCTACTCGAATTAGGCGAATCTTATGCCGTCTGGTCTAATGCTCCAGAAAATCCGCATTACAATTAAGTCAATCTTACCTTTACATTTAGTTTTTGCAACAGTGTAGCGGCTACTTTATGGTCATAGCTTTTTTTGCGGTACTTGGTGATGGGCTTTATACCAATGATCGTATTGGTAATAAACAATTCGTCTGCTTTTTGCAATTCAAAAGGAGAGATTGAAGCCTCCTCAAAGCTATACTCTGGCAACTTTGGTAAAATGGCCAATAGTTGTTTTCTTATGATGCCTCTTAAACAGCCATCCTCTAATGGTGGTGTTTTGATGTGATTGCCCTTTACCAAAAACAAATTGCCCTGTAAAGCTTCGATGACATTTTTTTCTGTATTGAGCAGCAAACAGTTGTCATAGCCATTGTCTTGGGCAAAGATACTTCCAGTTACATGAATCACTTTACTGGTCGTTTTAAGGGTCGATAACAAATCTGCGGCAACATAGTGATCTTTGTATAATTCTACTTCGTAAGCTGTATCTTCTAGGGTGTAGAAGGGTGTAGATAAGGCTTTCGCGAAAGCGTTAAAAGCCACTCCCCGCTGCTCTGGGGTATAGTGACCGCCTTCTTGCCTATAAACCGTTAAACGGATACGCGCAGAGGCCTGATGCAAATTATTGGCGGTTAGGGTTTGTTGAAGCTGGTCTTCTAGATACTCTGGTGTAAAGCTCATAGGAATATCCATACGTAAAATACGCATGGCCGCCATCAACCTAAAATAATGATCTTCCCAAAAGAGCAATTTGCCATTGACCGCTTTTATCGTTTCAAAAACGCCATCGCCGTAGAGAAAACCTCGGTTGTAAGGTGAGAGGTGCGCTGTGTCTGTTGGGATGAGTGTTCCGTTGTGATTGATCATAAAAAAACCGCGCCTTTTTTAGCGCGGTGCAAATATAGTGATCACTATTATTTTTTTACGTAGAACCAATGACCTGTTTTAGTTCGGCGATTTGATTTTCCCAAAACATCTTACCTTCGTCGACCTCATCTTCTTCTGCAAAATCGGTTACCATTAAGGAAACATCCTTGGTGATCTCATCTACTTGAATACGGAGTTCAAAATAGTATTCTTCACCTTCTTCTTCATCTTCCAACCAGCGAAATTTAATGCGCTCACCACTTTTCTTACCCAATAACTTCGCTTTTTCTTCACTACCGTCCCAAATAAAGGTATAAAATTCACCTCGGGAATTTACATTGTCGGCAAACCACTCACTCATTCCTGATGGAGTTGCCATATATTGATATAGAAGTGATGGAGAAGCGTGCACCACAAATTCTATCTCGTACTTTACTTTGTCACTCATAGGTTGATTTGTTGATACCGCCAATATATTGAATCTAATTGCTTCAACAAAAGAATAAATTTGATTTTATTTAAGTTTATAGGTTTGTACAACGCCGAATAGTTTTTATATTTGCACCCGCTTAACCGATGAGTTGGTTTGATCCTAGATCGGTAAGCAAAACGGCGAGGTAGCTCAGTTGGTTAGAGCGTCGGATTCATAACCCGGAGGTCACGAGTTCAATTCTCGTTCTCGCTACTTGATAATAAGGCAATTACACCAAGTGTAGTTGCCTTTTTTTTGTCGAAATCCCTAACAGAGCATAAAACTAAAAATAGGTTGAGTTTACAAAAACGTATCGATAATGCCTCAAAATTCTAAATACAAAAAGATTAAGTGTATGACTATCATATAAATGTGATGCCCAAATTAAAGAATGTCGCTGAAAAATTCGGTTTCAACTTTTCTATTAGAGACATTTAAATAGCACCTATTCGTAATCACTATTTAATGTCAATTATGAATTGCCTAATTTTAATATTCAATATCGTTATGATTTAAAACTATTTTTAATCACGCAAAAGATATTCATTAATGAAGACCACAGTATTACTAATCACTTTCTTTTTCATTACCATTACTTCCTTTGGTCAATCTAAAAATTATGCAGAAAGGAAGGCATCGTTAGAGGCTAAAAAAGAAGCGATTAGAAAGAGAAAAAATGAATATATCTCTAGTGATGGTAATATATACAAAGTCGGTGATACAATTACTATATATGCTAAACTTGGGAGGTATGAATACATAAGAACAAAGGGGAAACTTCTTAGACAAAAAAGAAATCCTCGAGATATTTATGTAATAATCCAGCATATTGACAAGAACACAAATTCAGTAGGCGATTATAATTTGGTGAGAGCAATATGCAAAGGAGTGGAAAAAGGACGTTATATAATACGATTAGATAAGGCGTATCAAAATTGTGAAATACAAGCATGTAACTAATACGAGGCTGTATTTTCTAAAAGACCATTGCTCTTGTAAGCATTCTCGAGTCTAAAAAAGCCACTCTCCAAAAAAGGAAAATGGCTTTTTACTTTGTAATACAGGACAGGGTCGCTATTAGTTGTCAGAATCGCGTTCTAATTTGTTCATAATGGCATTGTGCTCCTTTTGCATCATATCATGCTCGTCTTCCATAGCATTGTGCTCTTGTACGAGCTTATTATGGGTCTCGATCATTTCATCGAGTTGTACTTCCATTTGAGCAGCTGTTTTATCCCCAAAACCTTGTCTTAGCTCCTTGTGTGCGGCAATCATTTTGTCGTGACCGTTTAACATCGCATCGTGCTTCTTTAAGATGGCCTCGTGTTTTGCCACGTCTTCAAGAATTGTTGAATCTTGAATTTCGACAGTTGCCAATTTTTGGGTAAAGTTTTTGTGCATCTCAGACATGTCTCCATGTGTTGACTTAAACGTCATATGCACCTGAGAAATACTATCGTGCTGGCGTTGCAGTTTGTCAAATTTTTCAGAGAGTGCCTTTTTTTCATCATCTGCACACCCCACTAAAAGTAGTAAGACTGTACATAAACTTAGTAATGTTTTCATAATTTTTAAATTTATTTTAATGTACGAATACCTCAATTTTTTGTGTTACACCCATTTGACAAAATGTTATGTAATCTTACGGTCTTCTGTAGTCAAGTGCAGGGATTTAAGAGTTGGTCTAAACACCTACCAAAGTGGGCCCCTATCTATTAGTACTTATTCTATCAATGGCAATAATAAAATGTGGTTAGCCGTCGCCAAATGCTGCATCCTTGGTGTTTTACTGTTTAATATCGGTACTGCCGTTTTGCCATCATCCATTTTCTAATAAACAAACCGAGAAGCAGTCCAAAAATAACAGATCCAAAAATGACGATATCCGTTTTGGATGTGCCATCACTATTGGTTCCTACAAGTGGATTCCAGGGAGCAATCCATATACCTGAAATAAGTGCAGGAAGACCTACAAAGAAGAAAAAGACTTGTAAAACCCTTAAAAACAATCTCCAAGACTGTCCCTTTATAAAACGGTCTAGATGATAGATTACGGCTTCTAGAAGGATGATCAATACTGTAGAAAGTACGGCAAGCCATAGCAGCAACTTTGAGTACAACTGCCATCGGCTCATTAGACATCGACATTGGTCAAAGTTTTCGAGAATTTGGGGTTTTTTAATATCGGTGCCTGTGATGTATTTTCGATCTTTGTGTCTGATGTAGTTTTGAGTGGCGAGATAGCGATCTTCTATCTCCATAGCAGCGATCGATGGCAGGCTATCTGCTTTGGCGACAGCCGTAACATCATCATTTGTACAACTGCGCAAAGAATCTTTTTGTGTGCCTACATAGTACTCTAGATTGGCTTCATCAGACCAACTCCAATCATTTTTAAAGACCTCCCATTTTGATTTTTTTAGTTTTTGTGAGGTATAGGTGGTAACCTTGTCGATGGTATCTACCTGGGTTAGTGCAGCCTCCATGGCATACCATAACTCTGTATCCTTAGTATCGGCATAGCTCAGTCCACGAATGCTAACCCCACCTAGCTCATTTTCTCTTATCCATTTATATTTTTCATACAAGCTGCGATAACTCTCATACCACAATTGCTTGTAAGTTTCGGCGCGCGTGGCATTATCAGTTTCTACGATGTCATAAAATGAAGTGGCTTGATCTTTGTCATAGCCCTGTACCAGAGCATAACTGTAATCGTTATTATTTTCGTACAATTCTTGAATAATCCCAAGTTCTACATGTATAGCCGATGTCCTTTCCTTGCCATTTCCTGTAAAATCGTGTACTTCCCATTCTAGCCCCAAATAGGAAACCGATACGATGAGTTTCTTGGCCGCAATTTTGCCATTGGTGTAGTAATCAACTGTAGCTTGAATACTTCCTGAGGTATTCGCTGTTTCATATAAGGGGCTTGGTCCTTGAGGTCTGGGATTTACCATCTCAGTCATGCGGTCTGTGGCAAGAATATAGTAGTCTACTATTGTGTTTAAGTCTTCGAAGGCATAAGCACTGATGTCTTTGACACTTTCTGACTTATAAATAGCAGGGATGGTAATATAAAGACTTATAGGCTGGGCTTGGGTGTTTAGCGCATTCGACAGTCTTTTTACAAAGCTTACAAATCGCAAATTGTCACGTATAGCTACATCTTCAAAGTAGATATTTATACCTTTCAAATTGTGCGCTTCTATCAATTTTTTTAAATCTGTGATTAGCACATCTTGTGTTTCTTGTTGGCGCAGGAGTTCTTGTATTTTGGCAGGCTTTTTACTGTATACTGTGAGCAGCACATCGGTTCCTCTAGCTTGAGCATAATCTATCACTCCATTCTCTTTTGTAAAGTTGCGCATTTGCTTGAGATTGTCGTCTTTCTTATCTGGAGAGATATCATACCCGTAAAGGTTGAGTGCCGTAAGGTTTTTGTAATCAAAGTTTCTGTACTGGCGTTTATCCCATTTGTTATACCACCCTATGACCTCAAAAGCTGGGCGGGTTGTTCTTTTAAACTTCATTGTGCCATCACCCTGCTCATCACTAATAGGTACTTGCTCAACATAAGTGTCATCATCTCTATAAGGCGCTCTTATATCGCGTAAGGTCTTTATCCTTTCTCTGATTTCTTTTAAAACCTCTCTATCTTCTTCATTAGGATCTATAGTCGCATCTAGCATTAACGTTGTCAAGCGATCTTTTATATTTTTTATTTTCTCCTTAGAGGTTCTTTTGCGCAGGCTATCATCTCGCTTTTTAGCATTTATCGCAGCCTTTCGTATGGCCGTTTGTATCTGAGCATCAATTGTATCAAGTGCCAGACTATCGCGTACTAGCTTTTGTTCGAAGTCTGAAAGTATAGCATCCAGTGCGATTCGATTTATTTTTAACTCTTGAGCTTTGATAAGGGTATCTATTAGCGCTTCTACCCTTTTCTGCTCGGCCTTGTCACGGTTTTCTTTAAACTTTATAAGTTGTAATAATCGTTGAAAAAACTTTTTTTCAGTTTCGGCTTCCTCTGCTATATTGGCTTCTAATTTTAGCGCACTAAAGACTGAATCTCTTGTGATAGTCTGCTCTTCGATCTGGGCAGTCATACCCATTGTGATACAAAAGAATAGCACTATAATATAGGAGCGTCCTGTAACGTCCAAATTTCTAAGAGTTATGTCAATTTTGTTTTTCACTATTACGTATATCGCGATTATTTTACCAGTTGATTTGCAATGGCTTGTCCATCCAAGACAAGTTTAGCGTTGTTATATTCCAAGGGATGCCTTCTAAGAGTATGTCCAATCCTTTTCTTTCTATATACAATTCGGAATATTCTTCTTTTAATTTTAGCAAACCTTCCCGTTGCAAAAAGGTCTCTCTTAGACCAGATGGTGTGGTATTTTGCATACGTTCCCAATTATTGATTACGCCCATTAGCAGACTTGTAGAAAGGTCTTTTTCTTCTTGAGTCACAGCTGCTATGGGTGTAACAAGTTCGTCTAAAGGCATTCCTACAAGTAGCTTATTAAGTACCAAATCGTACTCAGAAAAATCAATGCTTTCAAAACCCAAATACTGTAAGAGATACACACCGCGATTCTGTGCGGCTACATCTATAAAACTTCCATTTTCTATTAGTCCTAAGCGTTCAAAATACTGCGGTAAATAGGCACCCAAAATTATGAGCCCAGCATTAGGTATCGCTATGGTGATCTCTTCTTCCATAAAATCATCAGTATTAGGTTTTGTTATTTGACTATTTCGTTCTTTTGCTTTTTTTGCGACAATGTGCTCAAGTCCTTCGGGTAATTTTGCAAGGGTACTATTTATCTCTTGCCTGCTGCGCCTATAAATATCCACAAAAATTGAAGACCAAGCTATATCGCTATATCTGGTCGTGAGAAAATGGAGCAAACTGCTATCAAAACGGTTGCTGTGCTTTTTGCGCTTTGCTAGTGGCCGCTGGAGCAAAAAGGTAAAAAAAGCGGTACGCCAGCTGCTGTATTTAATACCGTAATGTGCCAAGGTTGTACCAAGGGTAAGATATTGACTACTAATGTGCTGCCCGTTTGTAAAAGTTCCCCAATACGCCTTAAGTAATTGTAGATCTTTGTTGTGATAAAGCAGTTCATAAATCAAGGACTGGTCCCACACCACATCGGCATGTATTTTAGAAAGCGGTATTGGCGTTTGAGCTAAAGGTCTATCGGTATGCGTCAGAGGTTGCTCAAGGGTGACGGTGATTTGATTTTTTGTATGAAGCAGGTTGCGTAGTTCAAAAATACGAGTATGGCGATTTTGTGATATTTCTTGTTGCGCTTTATCCGCATTGGTCTTGTTCATCAATTGATCATTGAGCCATACCTCTAGCGCTTTGACAAAAGTGGCTAGAGCTTTAGGGTCTAAAGATGCTACCTTATCTACCACATTAGCTAAGGCCGCCATCTCAGACCACCAAGGCCAAAACCCATGTGTTATATAAAATTTGATACCCAAAAGTATCGAGGGTACCGCTTCTGATACATTTGCTGCCGCTTCTTTTGTGTTCTTATCCTCCTGCTCTAAACCCAAAATTGGCACTTTTACGCTTTTGTCCGTTTTATCGACATTCCTATATTTTTCAGTCGTTTTAAGGGGGATGCTCTTTTGGACTGCTTCATTGGGATCTAGTTGTGCAGGCGTTTTTATACGATCGTCTGCTATGCGCTCGGGGTCTAAGCCGCTAGTGTTGTCTTGTGTTTTAGCATCAAAATGGGCTGTTGTTTTAGCATTTGTCGGGGTCGTACTCCCTAAGTTTTGTTGCTTTATTTCGGGGTAAAGGATGTTTAATTCTTCTTCCAGATAGGCATACAATACCACCTCAAAATGCGCGTACTCTTTTGTTGGGTTTCGGTGTAATATTGCATAAATAATGGCCTGATAACTCATTTGAGTTAGGGTATTTTGAGGTATTCCAGCACTGAGATGCCCTGATGTTTGAGACAAAGAAGCCGCATCAAGGTTACTATTTACGCTTTCGCGAAAGCGTGACAATGACTTTACAATTTGTTTTAAAGACCGTACTTCATTTGGAAAGTAATGATCCATATACGAGTAGGTAGCCGCTAAAACAGGTGGAGAGATCAAGGCCAAGATACGCTCATAGAGCCCCCGCTCAAAACTCATATCAGTCAATATATGGGAGAAAAAGGCATCCTTTTTTTCTAAGCGTTTATGAAAACTGCGTCTTAAGGGGCTCAAGTCATTCGTATTAGCAAGGCCTCGCTGCTGCCCCGTCACAATAAACGCTTCGACAATTTCCCGTTCAAAGTCTTCCGATTTCCGGATATTTTCTAACTCTTTTTTATGCAATGATATTTTTTCGGCATTAGACACCTTTTGTTGTGCTTTTAGAAAAACCATGATCGATTGATGTGCCATAAACTCGAAAGTCTTGGGGTAAAGCCCCCCTTGACTATTCAATAATGCCTTTAACAATGCGCTCAAATAGGGCATTAGCGTATTAGAAAAACGGGATGGCGATGTTGCCCGTGTTTGGGCACTTGTCATCGGGCTAACGTATGACTCAAAACGAGCTAATGCTTTAGGGAAATACTTTTTAAGGTATTGGTACAACCCTTGAACTTGCCCGAGGTCATATATTTTTTGAATTCTTTTTAAAATGAGCTCAGGTTGCTTTCCCTTGTTGATCAAATGAACCAGAAATTGATCTTCTGCAGCTATTAAATAAGTAAACTGCATCTGTATTTCTGAGAGGTAGGTAATGCTATTTTTGGACTGCAGTATTCCTGTTTGTAAATAGGAGACTACGACATCTCGATACGACAGTAAAAGCGCTTGCTGGGTTTTAAAAGCGGGCGGCCTATCTTGATGTAGTATTGGGCTGTCAGTATTTAGGGATAAGCCGATGGTTTGTTTCACCTTAGTGAGCGCTGCTTTATCAACTGCAACTACATCTTGTGTGGCAATGGTGTTTTGTATAGGTAACTCTTTTAACACCTCTTGAAATGCCTTACTTTTTAGTACATCATCGTTTAGCTTTAACGCATCGGCCAGATAGGCGATGTATACTGGTGTTATAAGCGGGGGATTGGGGTTGGCCTTGAGATAGTCTAGTGTCTTTAATATCATCACAGCCTTGGCAGTAGTGGTATCTGTGATCAAATGTGCTTTAGAGAGCGTAGCAAATCGTTGCACCAATTTAAATACAAGGCTTACATCGCCATTATAGTTTAGCGCTATAAGCGCTTGCCATCCTTTTTCTGAAAGCCGAGCACTATATTTTTTTAGCTCTTGAGAATCACCCAATAGCTTGATACTATGATTGCGCAACTGATCTTGATCCTGAGCAGATAGGTGTGTAAAACCCTTATTGAGTAAACCAATAATTTTTTCTGAAGCATAATCGTCTTGGGCTAGAGTTTGAGTCGTGGCTAGCTGTTTTGTTTGCACAAATGCTTTGACCAATTTATAAAAGGAGATATCATCTAAGATAGGTGGTCGCGTTGTAAAAAGTGCATTGTTATAGGTTTCCAGACTAAGATTAAGGGTGTTGCTCAAACCATCAAGGACAAAAGCAGAAAATTGCGCTCTGTCAAAAAGTAAACTATTACGTCTCAAGACGTATTGAAGCATATAAAAATCAAGCGCAAACGAAAGACGCTTTTCTGCAATTCCAAAAAATGCATGGCTTTTAAAAAAACTGAGCAACCACTTGCGGTAGTTCTTTATCCAATCGCTCTCTGTAGGGGCTAGACGTGCCACCACATCTTGAATTAGTCCTGGTGTGGTATGATGAATCAAGCGCTTGATGGCTCTATCATCGGTGGCATACCTATGGAGCATTTCTAGAAAATGTTCTGGGCGTTGTTGGATGGATTTTTCTACGAGCTGCTGCACGGTAAAACCAGGCTTAATCCAGTGAGGAAAATAACCTTTACTCATAAAAAGCGCAATGGCATCATTGGTAAAAGCGGTAAAGCGCTTTTGGGTATCTCCAGAAAAATCTTCAGTACTGTGGCGTATTGCAAGTGACTTTACGAGTTCTAGGTTGAGTGCGCTTCTGAGTCTGTCCAGCAGCATGGTCATTAATTCTTTCTCTCTGAGATACCCCAAGTCAATCTCTAACTTCTCAATACTCAAAGAAGCCTCTTCCGGAATTCCGTTTGCAATGGTCTCTTGCATCACTGGAAAAATTTGCGACTCATAAGCCTCTTCGATTTGCGCATTGCAACGCAAAGCTGCCTTTCTCCCTTCATAGTCAAACTGAAATACAGCTTGATTTATAGTATGTGTGGCCGTTTTTTTCATACGGCGCTACTATGTTTAAATTGTTGTATAAAGTGATACAAGGCTTTGGATGTCTTGATTTTTTTATCGCTATCGGCTCGCTCATAAGCCTTGCGCCATGCAAAATATACCTTTTCAAAATGGTACATCTTCTCTACCCCTAAACTCACAATATCATTCTGAATATGTGCCGGAGTGCGTTGTCTTATGACATCCTTCAAATAAGATAAAAAACGTCGGTCTTGAAAACGCGCAGACCAGTTGGGCAGTATCACGGTGATTTTTAAATTAAAAAAATCTTCGTTTACAATTAAATTGTCCTGGTCTAGTTTTCTCTGAAAGACAAGGCGTCGTTGCCCTTTGACCCCTTTGATCTTGGCATTATCGCCTCTAAATCTTATCCCTTCTACTTCTTTTAGTCTCAACCGTCCAAAATCATTTGTAGGATCGTAGAACAAGTTTATATACTCCTTGCATAACCGTGCCACATCTGCTTGCTCTACAGTTGTATTGTAAGCATTCTTACCCATATGATAGGTCAATATCGGTTTTCCTTTGTAGTCTTCACTACACCCTTTGAGGATCCAAACATTGTCTTCCATTACAAAATTTTCCTGCTGTTGTGCTGCCGTACAAATTTCAGACAAAAGCGCATCGCGCTGCTCTTTAGAGCTAGCCCAAGCACTCTGGGGCAATTCAAATACAACAGCATCATCAATACCTAGAAAGCTCAATCCATACCCCGTTGTTGATGCTTCTACAAAATCTCTTAATAGGATATGATCTACTACATAAAGTCCTTCGGCAAGACTGTTTTCCTGTTTTAAAAACCGAATTAAGGCACTTACTCGTTGTCTGGCTTGGTCGAGGTTGGCACAACTCATCAGTTGTATCCATCGCGTTCTTTTATTGGCATTAAAGATGACTGTTACTTCTTTTTTAGCATCATTTTCAGTTCTTGAAACTCGGTAATTAGCAATATCCAAACCGCGTTTAAACATTTTCTTAAGGGCGATTCTTCCAAAAAGCTGTACACATTCATCTGCTGTAATGTTGTATTGAGCTTCAATCTCTGAAGTATAGGCCAAGGGTTCGTATCGCTCGGTATTGGTTGCTTGCTCCTCAGCTATTTTAAGCTTCTTTGGTCGGTTAGCGAATATCGTCGGTTTTGGGGCGAGTCTTCTTCGAGCTCGACCTTCTTTTGAAATTGATTTGAGTTTTGAAGCTAAGGTGAACCGCACACTGTCATTGGCAAATCCCATTTTTGCGGCCACCATTGCGGCAAGACCAGAACGCAAGGCTAGTGGTTTTTTACTTATATAAAACCCATTGGTGTTGTTTCCATTTTTGCTTTCGCGAAAGCGAGGAGCTGACACCTCAACCCCTGCAAAGCGTTCACCAAGCACGCGATAGTAACTCAATGACTCCAACGTTTTGAGTAGTTGCGACTTATGGTATAATAAGGCTTCTTGATATTCTTCTATGGACGAAAAAACATGAAGATGATATCCAATCTTCCAAGGAAGCGGATTTAACTCTTCGCCAAAACGCGCCAATAAATGGTCGTAGATTCTATTTTTCCTGTCGTAAAAAGTAGTGTCCTTCTCCAATGCTTTCACACTGTCTAAGGTCTCATATTTTGCGCGATACATCGCAGAAACCTCAGGTACAGACGTGAGTTGCTGATGGAAATAGCTGTGTAAATCTTGCTGGTCAAAATCGATACTAAACAGCCTGTTGAGTTGTGCAATTTGTGCGAGATAATTTGCCAAGTGTTGTTCAAAAAGCATAAGATACCCTTTGAGCTGTTTGGCTTTACCTTGTCTATCTAACGGCTCATGACTAGAAACTCCATCACTACCCACTCCATAAATCATAGGAAAGTGGTGCTGTATAGAGTGGTATTGCCCCAGATCGCGATAGCGGCCCTCTAGTGCCGGATTTGTATTAGTAAAACTTGTCGCTGCCTGCGGATATTGACGATACTTTTTGGACCAAATCTCTTGTATCCAATGCACTATCTTGTTTTTATCGTACACCGCAACTTCTTTATCTCTGTTATAAATTTTCAGATTTTCAAACAAACGCGTAAAGCGCGCCAGTGAATGTAGCGCCGAGCCGTCTTCCTCTAAAAGGTGAAGAAAATGGCCTTTAGATGCCCTAACGGCTGTCTGAGATCGTTGTCCGTTTTGGAGTTCAAGACTAGAGATTTTGCAATGTATCACCCCATCTACGCGCGTGAGTAACTTCTGTAATCCATAGGCAGTAAGTTCTGTCACACGCTCTTTAAGGGTTTCATCTTTTACAATGCCTTTAGAGAGTATCGGACCAGAAAATAATTGAGGTGTGTCATACCCCTGATCCATAAGTTGAGAAGCCGAGTGATAATGCACAGGGCGATAGAGCAACTCAAAAAGAGCTATAAAGGCCTTGGTAATAACTTCTTCAACCACCGCTTCATCTTCAAGAAACAGCTCCATGTGAATATTGAGCTGCTCGCTTTTGAGCAGGGTAACCGTTGCTATGTCTTCGGCAAGATTTCGGTTATCTGATAGAAAACGATGTACAGCAGATAGGAAAGCCTCTTTTGATGCCCTATCTGTTTTTAGCACTGTATTAAAAAGCAAGTTGGGGAGAATTTCTATACCTTTTGTAAGTATCATTTTCTCTTCATTAGCTATGGGCGCTTCTATCTCATACCAAACGTTCTGAATCTCTCCAAAAGCGTCGATTAACATTTTTCGTTGGTCTGTAACCGTAACGGCATGCGAACTAAATATCCTACTCGCCTCAAAAAAGGCATTGTTCAGTCTATCTCGAGTGCGCCGATCACTATCTGAAGGAAGTGCCAAGAGGTCGGCAATGGGGTATTCTAATCTATATGCCACATCGGTTAGGGCAAAACACAGTTGTTCTAAAATTGTGACACCTGGGTCATGGGCATTATAATCTGTCCAGTGATCGCCAGCTATTTTCTGGAGATAAGCAAGTCCTTCCTCTCTTAGCAGATGAAAATTTAGACTTGGCTTATCGACAGCATCCGAAGAAAATGTGGTTGTTTTCATCTACTATCACTGTTTTGGAACGCCATGGATTGAGTACTATCGATATCGTCATCCCATAGTTTTGTAACGCGATATCGTATCAGGGCATTCTCCCCAAAATTACTATGCGTGCGTATCTGTAAATTATATCTTTTGGGGTTCTTGGGTTCGAAAAGCATTAAAAATCGTTTAAACCAGTTTTTTGGGGCTTTTTGATCCAATCGGCTATCCCTTGATTCCCAACGGAAATCTATTTTGTTCCACCGTCTTCCGTGATAGGCCTTAGTGGTAGTGACTTTAGATTTTCCATTCCCACGTACGCCAATAGCAGTGGCGTGGGAGAATGCGTATTTTACTTCGCGCTGAGTCTCCCCGCGGGCCGCTGCCAAAATTTCAAAGGCACTAAAGTCTGGAAGAGTGTCTGCAGTAAAAACATTTTGCCATTTTCCATTTGCCGGTTTGGTTCCCACTACGTAAGTCCCAATGCGTCCTTTTGAGGCGATTAGACCTCTTACATCCAGTTTGTGCTCGGGAGCTGCGGTACCAATACCTACGTTTCCTTTATTGGCGATATAAAAAACCGCAGCATCTTCTGTGGCATCTCCCTCTAACGCTTGTTTTGTAGAGTGGGCCTTGTGTTGGCCTTGCTTTTCAAAAATAATTCCGTCGTAGTTCTTAGAAAACTTGAGTTTCCACACAGCCCCCTCATCGGTGTGGTCAAAAAAGCTTATGAGCTGTCCTTCGTTTACCGCATGTACCTGCAATCCATTTTCTGGAGTGACATCTAGATTATCATCATATCTGTTAAAAGTAGAGTCTACAAGGATCTCAAAATCTTCCTCACTAGGAAGCTGCCCTCTTTTAAAGAGGGTTTTGAGCGTTTTCCTGCCATAGATGATCTTTTGACGTTCGCTCATGAATCCATGTATTTACCTGCACTATCTGTCATAATAAAATCAGTTCCTATTGCGGCATCCCCTATTCCTGTAATTTTATAATCTTGGGCTACAGGGGTGTCCTGAATGATCTCTATATGATGTTGCGCCACAGAAGACAAAATCACATAAGGAGAGATAGGATGAAGACGCTCTGGTAGTTTGTCTCCATAAGGTCTTGCCGTATCTATCATCCTATGTGTGCCGTTAACCTCAATGAGTTGTAGTACTGAAAAATGTGAAACCTCATCTACATAGGGTCTACTTTCAACAAAATTCAATACCTCCATTTTAGATATGCTCTGGTCAAAACCTTTATCAATAAAAGCATTCTCTAGATATGGCGATATATAATTGACCAGATCTTCATTGAGTACATCTCTTAAATACCCACTATTTTCGGGTGGTATAAATCGCACGCGACATCGCACTTTTAAACGTTCATAAAGGGCAATTGATACCGAAATTTTTAGGTGTGGCGATACAAATTTCATCACATAACGTTTGATGTTTTCTAGAACCTCAAGCGGCATTTTGACATTTGCACTCGCACTTTGCACACCAGACGCTATTTTAGGAATGACCACCACTTGTAGGTGATTGCCTATTATGAGCTCATTAGGAGTCGTACAACGTCCAAACACTCGCAACTTATCGACTTCCTTAAATTTGTCCAACACTAAACGCTCAATATCCCAATTTGTCACCCCTCGATTCTTATGTCGTAACTGCTCGCTAACATGAGTATAGAAATCTCTGGTATCTTTTGTTGTGTCACTTATTTTAAAAGCATATGGTTCGGAAATGGTCGCAATTTGTTTTTGTGAAACTGTATTGACCAGTGTTGTTTTTACTTTGCCCTCCCGTTTTTTATTTGAGTCATAGGTATCTAGTACCCCCGAAATGGATATGGCTTGCGCGAAAATGTTCTTAACTCGAGAATTAACCGTTTCAGATCCAGTATAGCTCGCTCGAATCCAAAACTGCCCTAAAGGCATCCTACTGTTATTATATTGCACCACTTCGGGTAGTCGCAACTTGATAATCCCAGATACCGAAAGCCCGCCTGTACTATCTTGGAGTAAGAACTCACCAAATGGTTTCCACTCATTGTACAATAAATATTGCCAGACGATGGTTGGTTTTTTTATAGCCGTGTGAACCCAAGTTGCAGGTATGAGATCAAAACCTAGGTTAATCGTTGCTCCTGCTGTTACTTTTTCGAGTCCTAAAAACAGATTTCCCCTGTGTTCGATTTGTGGTAATAAATAGGTATACATCTGTAGTGATCCAGGAAAAGTAGTTATATGTCCAAATGGATAGATATGTATAAACTCTATATCGGTATTTGAACTATCTTGTTTTCGCTTCAAATTTTCTTTAGCTACATTTTTATAATCGAGTGTAAGTTTTTCTATGATGGGTGTATAAGGGTTTTTAGGTAAAGCAATTTCCCGTTTTCTATATCGGCTGGCTCTAAGGGCTCGCTCTGCGTATAATTCTGGAAACAATTGATGTCCAAAACCCATAGCCGGCTTAGAGAGGGCCATATACAAAGGACGACACTTTGTATTGCTACCAGTTTCATCTAAGGTCATTCTGTTGCTTAGTGGAAATTCATTGAGATCTACTTTGATTTTGCGCTCACTCACTAAATAACCTTCCTTCTCTTCAAATAATGCTATTTCTTGCTTCCCCGTTTTCTCTTGACTATAAATATTCGTTCTGTCTTGGGTTAATAGGGCTTTAAAACTTTTGTTTTCAACCCTGTTTGGATACGCATCATAATAGGTCTCAAACCCGCGGTATACATGTTGTGGTAACCCGCTCCAATGCAAATGTATACAGAGCTCTTTAAGATTGCGCTGAAACACCCGCCCGTTAGTAATTGATAAATAACTCCCCAAATCTGGTAGGGGCCCAAATGGCATGAACGGAATAGAACTATCCAAATTACCAGAAGGATTTGACAACACACTAGAATTTACACCTTTTACAGAAGCTTCTATTTTTATATCCTCTACAGCCATAAATTGACAGTGGCTATAGGGGTGAATCTGACTGTAGTTATTTAGTAGTATTTTGATGCAAGGCCATTGTGAGGTAAAAGATCCTTCATGTATGGCCGAATCAAAAGGAATCAACCTATGACGATCTTGGACTAAGGGTATGGTAAATTTCAAAATAGCCTGTTCAAAGCGAGTACTGGTCAAAACCACCTTTTCCCATCCTCGCTTATCTGTAATATAAACATCAAAGGAAGTCTTGAAATAAGCGTTAAACCGTTCTCTAAATTGGCTATTTGTATGTTCTTTCGAATTAATAGTGATCGATACTACAATCTCTTGATTTCCATCCTCGAGTACAAGCGCCGGCGAACTGATTACAAAACCAATATCACTTGGATAATCTTTATTACTCCCAAATGTCAATGGAGATCGAGGACGTTCGTCTATGGTTTTATCAGGTTGCAGATGAGCTAAAGTGTCAGATTGGTAGAGAATATCGGATATTTGATCCTCTTCTACCACCGTTTCAAGCAAGGTCTTTTTGTCGCTTTTAAAAAGACTTTTGATGGCAGTTACCCTTGCGTTATTGATATGATTAACACCTGTTGTTGAAAAAGTATGTTCTTGTCCCGATGCCCAAGATAGCAGTATAGATGCACCATCGGTTAGTTGGAGTTGGTCTATTCCTTTTTGCAGGCTAAGCTCCAAAAGTGCGCTACCACGTACAATTCCGTTATTTTTCAGCTTAAGATGGGTGTTGTAGTAATGCGCTAAATGTTTTCGCGTAAGCGTATTGATATCTGTTTCAAGATGCTGACTCAACTTAAAAAAAGTGAGTAATAGTGCGATATGTGGCAAGTGATCTGATCGCGCTTCCAATTCTATTTGTAGACCCTCTTTAGCGCGTTCTTGTAAGAATAACATTTTTCCATAAATGTGATCAAAGGCATTTAATAATGTATGTGATACCCCCACCGTGCTATCTGTAGCTGCAGGTAAAGACTCAAACATATCGTGGGACGCGAGCATTTTAAAGGCTGTATTTTCTGCAATGGCAGTATTGGCCGTATAGGCTTGTGATAACGCAATGTCCTTAATCTTGGAAAGATTGGGTTTGATATCCTCTTTAAGCGCTTCTAATTCGCCTAGTAAGATTCCTGTGTATGTGGTTTGTTTAAGCGTATTGTACCAATCTACCACCACAGCTGTCATCGCAAATGCATTCTCTAGCAACTCGGGTATTTGATGCTCAAATTGTTTAGGGTCTGTCAAGAGTGCATCACTTTTTGCTTTAAAATGTTTTATGGGAGCGTTTATAATTTTGGCTACCGCAAAAGCCGCATCCTTATCAAAAAAGGAGAACCAATCTCCCTCTTTCTCGTTCTGGGAGTTATAGTAGTTCACATCTTTAGCGAAAGCCAAAGAAAAAAGCATCTTGTCCAGTATACTGCGCTCCTCTACAGCGAAATACTCTGGGCGAAGGGCCTTGTTCTCACGTGATTTTCTACTAACTCCTTTATTCATCGTTTGGCTTCATTAAAGGTTGGTACCTTCTTCTAAATAAAATGGATAGACCATATTATTTCTCGTATTGGTTATGATAACGGTATACGAAATGTGCAAATAAATTTTGCCGTTAAGTCTCCCATACTCTTTTTGATTGCCCGTGGGTACCGATTCATGTACTGCTATATCTCCTACCTTGATCCTAGGTTCATTATAAAGCAATGCCTGATATACTGTATCTTTTAAAATCGTCATTTGGGTAGGATCATTAGACTCAAAAACAAACTTGCGTATGCCACACCCAAACTGCGGAAACATTAATCGTTCGCCAGGTATCGTACCAATGATGATACGAATACTCTGTTCGATATCTTCCTCATTAGCAACCATGCCTACTGTCTTGCTATACGCATTAAATACTGGAGGAAACTCCCATCCTTTTCCAAGAAACAAATCGTCGTTGTCTTTCATAATTACCCTCCTATCATTACATTAGGGCAGCCCAAAACAATACTTCCACCATGTGATGTGCTATCACCCATACGCGCTGCTGGCTTACCTCCTATCATTACCGTGGCAGATCCTTTTACAATAGCATCTGGCGGCCCTACACATACACAGTTATCGCCCATAACCGCTGCAGGTATACTACCTATCATAACAGTAGGTACCCCTGGACCAACAATTGGGCCTCCTACATGAGGAATAGGGGGTAAACCTGGTGTGACCATAGGACATACATGCATATCTGTTAATCTTGCTGCTAGTGGCATTTCTTTTATCTTTTTAATTAATCATTACCATTGCGCCTTTGACCGTAGTCTGACCTGAAGCCGAAAGCTCTGCCGAGGCATTGCCTTTTCCGGTAAATCCCGTTTCCGCACTCAATGCTATATTCATCCCATCTCCAGAGAGGTCTCCAGTTGCTTTGAGCTCAATATTAGCTGCGGCTTCTAGGGTAATACCTCCATCGGCTTTGATGTTGATGTCTTTGGGGCTTTTCATCTCAATACCACTTTCATTCATGATAAATTGATTTTTATTTAAATCGACTATAGTCAACGCTTTATCTTTATCATCTAGTGTTATACTATGCCCTTCTGGTGTAGCGATATGCAATATTTTGTCTTCATCGTCAAAGCGAATTTGTATACCCGACTTGGAGAAAATTGACTTGAATTGATTCTTCTCATCTGCTACTTCTTTTGGTTTATTGTTTTGACTGTAAAGTGCGCCTGTAACAACTGGAAACCGCGGGTCATTATTAATAAATGTGACAAGTACCTCATCACCCACTTCTGGATAAAAGAAAAACCCTACTTCCTTACTTGCATAGGGTAACGCCATACGTGCCCATATTCCTTCTGTCTGTCCTTCACCTTTAAAAGCGGAAAGGGTCACTAGCACACGAAAGTCATTATCTGGATCATCGTGTATTTGTTTGACCGTAGCAATATGCAGTCCAGTACTAGGCGGTATCAATTTGGCGGATGTATTTGTGGGATTGTGTGTTATATTTCCGCCCAGTTTTTCACTCATTCCTAGGTATAAGGTCGTTAACCAAGTACCGTCCTCAAGCCGATGTTGCACTCTGGAGATAAATGCACTGCCATTAAAACGGGTGCTCAATCCTGATAAGGCAATAATATCACCCGCCAAAATACTAGTGGTACCAGGCACTGTCATTTTACCTTCTACCTTAGACAATACTCGCATGCTATTGATACTCTCACCAAGAATATTGAGTTCGTCTTTTTGTAGTTCTGATGAGGCATAGAAAGAGGTGGTTTGTCCTTTTACGTCTTGTGCCAATTTTTCTGCACTTAGGTTGCCTTGTTTTAGAGTGTCTTGAAGCTTTAAGGAGGTTGTCGTTTCGGCTTGTGCTTTAGAGTTCCAAGCTGTAAGGTCTATATCGGTTACTAGCTGTTCACTATTTAAATTAATATCTATATCTATGACATACTGAGAGGCATTAATTTCAAATTTTGGTGTTTCTCCTAAATCAATTTTCTTTA
>PAUP01000097.1 GCA_002712765.1 Cytophagaceae bacterium
AAGATAATGTTAATTCTTTTATGAAAGGAACTTTTGAGTGGTAGTTGTTAAACAGAGCCTCAGCTTCTAGTTCATTGATACCCAATGCTTTGATTAATTTGTTTTTACCCATGCCATAACTTAACGACAGGTTTATAACTTTTGCATCTTTTCTAGAGATACCTGCCATATCTGCTACAATCTGGTGGAAATCTGCATCATCGTCTTTGTATGCAGAGACAGCTTCTTCTGAACCTTGTAGATTCATGCGTGAAGCATAGTGCACAGTTAACCGTGGTTCTTGTTGTGAATAATCATAAGCTCCCCAAACATGTCCTTCCTCTGGTATAAATAAACCACGCACTAATGGACCTAATTCTGGGTCACGTGCAGGCACTTGTTGTAGATTTGGGGTACTATAACTAAATCGACCACTGACCGTGCCACCTGAATCACCACGTAATGGATGCATTTGTCCATGTATACGACCTTTGTGAGAATGTTCTAATATCATATTTTCTATAAATGCACTGCGTATTTTTTGAAATTTTCGTGCTTGTACAATAAGCTGTGGTAAACCATGATTTAATTCTTCTAACCATTTACCTGTAAAGCTGGGGGCATTAGTTTTTTGTGTTCTTGGGTAAGTTAGTCCTGCCTTATCAAAAGCTTTTGCTACACTTGTTGAAGCCCATACATCTACATCTACACCATACTTATACTTAATTTGTTTTACACATTCTTTTTCTTTAATTGCTAGAGCTTTAACACTTTGTTCAGCTTTGTCCGTGTCTACACGTACACCTCGCCAACGCATCTCTATCAACAATGGAATTAAACTAGACTCGAGCTCATATATATCCATTAAGTTTTCTTGATGCAGTTTTTTCTGTAGCGTATCCCAAAGTTTTAATGTAAGCACAGCATCTTGTTCTGCATATTCTCCAACATATTTTGAAGGCAATCGCCACATTTCTGACTTAGCATCAATAGACCATGCAGTTGCTGCTTCTTTTAACAATGTTTCGTCTTTCCTGTCTTTACAATAATCAAAACCTAAAGAGTCAAGGGAATATCGTCTACGATTCTCATCAACTAAAGGTGCAGCAATTACAGTATCATGTATTTTTCCATTAACTTCTACACCTTCTCGTTTTAACCAACCTACATCATACAAAGCATTATGAAAAATTTTATCGCTGTTACCTGACAATGTTTTGTTTAACCAACGCAAGACTAAAGCTGGGTCAAGGTTTCCCCCACCTTCGTGCCTAATCGGTAGGTATCCACTCCAATTATCAGTTGCTATCGCAATTCCTGTTGTGTAACCATTACCTGTTGCCCATCCTGGACCAGAATGCCTTAGTTCTGGGTCTTTGGTTTCTAAATCTACAGCTATGCGTTTGGCTGAGGAAAGATCAGGTAGTGTTTCAGGAGGTAGCCACTCAGAGTTTGGGGAAAACAAAGGTTGTTGCATCATTCCGTTGCTCCATAAGATTGCACTAAATGAGACAACAATGTTCTACCCCTATCATTAAGTTTCATACCTACAAGTTTTTCTACACCATTACTAAACACAACATTAACATTAGTGTTACCAAGACTTCGTTGTTTTACACAATACAACAATAACTCGAACATATCGGCTTGTTTAAAATATTGTCTTTCTTCTTCAGTTATTATGAAATCAACACCTAATGCTTCTTCTATGTTTTTTTCCACTACTGATAACTCTTTTGCTAACTCTGGGTTATTCCATTTAGTTGGTGCAGGCATGTCTCCTGTTTGTTTTTCAGCTACATCATGCGTAAGAGCTTTTAACATTGCTATTTTGCTTATGTCAGGTTTTAACCAAACCATCAATAATGTTACTCCCCACGAATGACTTGCAACAGTTTGCTCTCCTATAGTTGATAAAGTGTGGTAACGCTTAACTTCGCCACCACTTAACATTTTTAATTCTTCTAATACTTCTTTAGATTGATCTGTATTCACTACATACTCCTATTTTACCAAAGTGACACCAACGGCAATTGTTTACACTTGCCTTTGCTGGATATTCTTTAGCTTCTGTTAATTTTAACGCTCTGTTGTGGAACGCTTCTTGCCTTTCTTTTAGATCCTCTACTGTGTAGGAATGTCTAGAAATTTTACCATGGTCTAAATACCAAAGTTCTGCTTGCACCACTTCTACACTAGGGTCACGATTGTAAGTGGCAGAAGCATATAGTGCACATTGTTGTTCATGTGTACTTTCGTTTCCTGCGTATCTACCTGTTTTAAAATCTATAACAACAGTTTTGTCTGGTTTTTTAATATAAGCATCTATTTTATATCGACACCATGTGTTTTCTTCATTCCAACCTGCTGGTTTCCATTCTATATCAAAAGCCCAGTCTTCTTCTACAAAAACTTCACCATTCTTAAAACCTTCTTGCAGTTCTTCGAAACCTTCTTCAAACATCATGAGTCCTTTTGTCATTGGACCTTCACCTTTTATATACAACTCTGCTTCGTTGTGTATATTTGTACCTCGCATTGCAGCAGGATGCTGTGGTGTAGGTATTTTTTCAATATTTGCATAATAATATCGTTTAGGGCATTGCTCAAAAACTGATAACCTACTGTACGACCAATTTTTATTTGACATTTTTATCTCCTATAACTGCTTCTGTATCCTTAGATTCTTCTTTACCTTGTAACCTTCGCTCTAACCATTCTACACAAACAATTTTCCAATCTTCTGCTTTACAAAAAGAATTTAATAAACTTATTGCACCTTGTGTGTTACCTTCTTTGTGCATGAACCAAGCGTTCCTTACAGGCACAACGACATCAGGAAAAAATTGATTATAATAAGAAACATTGCTATCATCATATTCATCGAAAGTTTGTAGATCATCATCAAAATATTCAGGTTCACTCACCATGGGATAGGGTTTGATATTTTTATATGGATTTCCGAGCATAGGGAATTTAAAGGTGTAGTAATCAAATTCTGGTAATTTTTCTTTAAGTTCTTCAAACAACCCCATATACACATGCAAACTATCACTGATTTGATTATACACACCAACTTCAACACCTATCCTACCAGCCATATATTCTTGTAACATAGAAAAATGTACAGCGTTGGCACCATATGCACCCCAGATCATATCGTTTGATCTACAGGTTACAGTCATGTTTAGCCGACCTTTTCTAACTTTAAAATATACATGTGTATTACATGGTGTGTCTAAAGTATCTCTATCTAAATCATTATTACATTCCCACATAGCTAATACACATCGTCGATCATCAGGGTCTGCTTTTAATCGTTTAACAATTACATCTAATTGGTCTTTTTCGTAAAAGTTTCTCCATCTAAAACCATAAGCACCGTTTAAGGTTAAACCGTTGTCAGAAAAAGTTTCCATACGTTTGTTATACAAAACTAGAGAAGCTACATCTTCTTTACCCTGCAACATCCACAAACCTTCCATTAGGTGGAAGAAAGGGTTTGCGTCACGTTCTTCCCAAAACAAAACACGTTCACAAGGGTTTTGATATGTTGTAATTACAGGTCCATCAAACTCTAATGTTTTACCTGCTCTACTGTCTTGTTCTAATACATCAGGATCCCATGAAAAAGCATCCATACCTAATATAAATGCATCGTGAACATTTCTACACTCTATTGTTTTTGCCATATTTACACCTCTGTTGATAATTTAAAGAAATCAGACATAATTTCTTTTGTTTTTGATATTATTTTTTCTGAAACCTGCCCTCGCTCTAGTTTGTTGTAGTATCCTGTTGGTACATTTTGTGACAAAGCTATGTATTGTTTGGCTACTTTTTCTTTTTCAAAATTTTGTACTAAATTTTTATTGTTTAACTGTATATCTTCAACAATATGTTTATTTAAACTTATAGTTTCTTCTACAATACTTGCAAACTCACGAGGCGATGCGTCATATGGCACCATCATGTAGTTTTGGTAAGGTTTAAATAACTCACCATCACCTTCGTCATTCGTTGCTACACCAAGATTTCTTGCGATAGGTATAGCACCTTCTATGATGCCGTCCACAATTACTCTATTAAAATGATCACCTATTTTGGCGTATGCTTTTGACCAAGATGGATCGATAATACATTTTACTTCTCGCAAATGTTTTCTAACTTCTTGTTCACTAAGATAACCATACCATGCCATGCCATGTTCTAATGCTACATCCCATATTTTTCTACCATGATAATGATAATCTATGTCGGCATCTCTTTCAGGACTAACAAAATAGTTTTCTTTACATTTATCCTTAGATGTCATGTAATTGTGTTCTATACCCCCACCAGACATTCGTTTATCAATATTAGAGGACATGTGTGGGATAGCTCTAACTAAATCATCAACATGTTTCCAACCTTTAAATGTTTGCATAGATAAAAAACCGTGTGATCTACTTTCCCAACTAGGTTTATCGTTAAGTGTGGATAAATCTTGTGGATTTAATATAAGTGCACGAGGTATGTTTAGAACTTTTGCTCCGTGGTAGGCACAAGGGTGTACACAGGCAAGACCATCTAAATGTTCTGATATTTGGTGTATCCAAGGATAACTTTTTTCCATATTGCCATCATGTATAACAGCTACTTGTTTTATCTTGTCAGGAAGATCATATAATGCTAACCAATCTGTGTTACCTTCATTGTCTCGTTGTTTTGTAGGAACAGGTATTTGCCAAATTATTAAATCGTAGTCAGAAGCAAAACTTTGCCATTTTTTAATATTCCAACTGCCTTTATATGGAATACGATTTTCTTTAGGAAACAACCAACCTTTACCCTGATGAACAGGTATTCCAGAAGCTTTTATTTCGTAATTAGTTTCGTCTTTTGTAGTTTTAGCTTTTATGTCATCTCGCCACACCAACTCTACAAAATTAACTTCGTGACCTTGTTGTTTAAAACCTGAGATAAGGTTTTCATTGTGGTTTATAATACCACCTGGACTATTAATCCCATACATTGTTATTAATATTTTCATTTATTTTCTCCTTTATATTTAATTTGTAATTTAGTTAATTGTTTTTTACTTAAATAACCGTTTTCTCTACTTTTTGTCTGCTTTTTTTCTTTTTCTGCTTTTTTCATATTTTTCTTTATCTTCTAATTCTTTTTGAATACGTTTTACCATTTCCATGTGCTGTCGCATATTCACGCTATTCTTTTGGCAGTGTTATGTGTTCTTCGACTAACAACAGGTATCTTCTTAAATCTTGTATATCATCAAGAATACCTTCTTTTCTAGGGTCATGATTAAAAGATGTAAATATATTATATTCATGTTGGTTTACTTGATTTTCTATTCTGTCCCATTTACGTGCTAACATCATAAACGCACCAACACCCCCTCGTTGTCGCCAAGATTCACCATAAGAAACTTCTGCTTCACACAGTTTATTTACATCTTCATTAACTATTTCCTGAATTCTGTCAAACTTATCCATATCTATATATACTCCTTGGTTTTCCTTCGCCTTTTCTTACACGTTCATATTTATCGAACTCGCAAAGGGTGTGTTCGATATCACGCATTTCTAAACTAGGTACTTGTCCATGTAACCAATCTGGGCTCATGTCTAAAAGTTCTTGCATTTCTTGTATGTTAATAATACTTTTTATGTTTTTATCAACAGGTCTACCCTGTACTCGATTTAAACCACGTTTTGCTCCTGGACCAGGATTACCCCACGTCATTATGTCTTCAGCAGTTTCCCCCACCCACGTATGTCGCCAATCCGTTACAACTTCGTAAGCCATAAATGGACCCATAAATGGATAAGGCATTAAAACTTCCCAAAGTTTATGTAATGAATGTCTAGCCTCATAAATAGAGTCCATAAATTTATTACCATCATTAACGATTTGATCAACACAATAACAAACACCTTCTAATTTGTTCATACCGTTTGGTGTTTTAATTATGTATGCTCCTGTAACCCATTGATCCTCTTTTTCTAAGACTTCGTAGCAATGTTTACTGTCCCAGTTTCTGTATAAATCTTCTTCTAGTAATATTTGACCAGAATTTATTAAATTAAACCAACGAAATATTATTGTAGCCAAAGCCACTTCAGGTTCTAGACGCATTGGTTCACGAACATTTTCTCTGAACCATACTGTGGTTTTATCGTTTTCACGAAACACATTAGTAAATTTATATTTATGTAATATAGGGTCATCAGTCCAAGGGTAGTTTTCTCCTCGTAACTTTTTTAAATAAATTAAATGTCTTTCGTTAAGAAAATCAAAAAATCTTTCAGCTTCCATTACTTTCCTCCAATATTGTGGCATGTTTTTGCAACACCACACGTAGTTTAAACAAGGCTTGTTTTCTTTTATCATTCATAACTGCTTTTTGGTGATGAACACCGTAATAGTATGATAATGGTTTAAACGACTGTGATTGATGGAAAGAACCATCAACATTACGTGCTAAGGGTAGTTCTTCAACTATACATTTACTAATGTAATAATCACTTTCACAGGTGTATGGCTCTCCTAGATCTACGCATTCCATTACATTACTGTTGGATTGCATATTTATATTACAATGCCCATAATCTTTAGGGTCAAAATTGGTAAAACATTTCAGACCTTTAAGGTCGTCTGATTTTCTTAACTCAGGTCTAACATTTTTATACGAATCATGGTAAGCATCTGTTTTACAGATATCACAACAGTATTTTCTTTTTTGTCCCTCTAATAAATCACCACACCATTCACAGTAGTATTCTTGTTCAAAGTTTCCTGACTCTTTATTTTTTATGTAAGCATACTCTTCCGTTCGACACTCAGCTTTGCAATATTTACGTTTATGACCACTAAAGCTATCACCACACCATTCACACTCGTGAGGTTTTTCCTCTTTATGTTCTAGTCTAAGATAATCTAATGTAAAATTTACCATGTCATAATGATAACTCAAGTCATTAACTTTGTAAAGGACTTTCATAAGATAGGTTTAAAAAATTTAGATGTACTAGGTTGTACAATATGTAAGTTTTTTCTTGTTCTAGTGACAGCAACATAAAAAGCTCTATTTTCTCCATCAGGTCTAGAATACAGTTCATTCCATGTTTTTACAGAAATATCTGTGAATACAACAACATTATCTGCTTCACCACCTTTTGCAGCATGAATAGTTGATAAACGTATTCTTGGTCTGGATATTTTTTCACCTCTTCGTAAACAAGCTATTATGTATTCTCTTTGTGTGCCACCAATTTTATCTAAAGCCTTGTGCCAAACTTCATCCGTTAATAAGCCATGTTTTTCTTTTAACTCTTGTATGTCTAAGAGCTCTTCTTCTGAAACTCCAGGAAGTTTCTTTTTACCTCTAGCCACACCTTTTCCAACAGACATAAAGTAATAAATATCTCTAACTTTTTCTGCAGAAATTTTTCTGTCTTTGCGTAACAGTTCCCAGTTACCTATTGCGTCTAACAGTTCTTGTTTTACAGAGAGCACATTGTTACGAGCGTATATGAATCCAATTTGTTGCAAAAATTTTTCTACCCGATTTAATATATATCCGTTTCTAGCAAGTACCAGCCATTCTCCTGTACTAAAGTCTAAGTGTTCGTGTGAGACATAAACGTGAACTTCACCTTCTTCTTCTTTAGGTGTCCATGTTTTTTGTCTCCTATTTTCTTGAGGAATTCTGTTTAAAATACCTTGTGCTATTGCGTGAACTTTTTTAGGAATACGATATGAGTTTTTTAACACAGTAACTTTGCCTTTTAATTTTACAAAAGTATTTATGTCTGCTCCTGCCCATTGATAAATAGCTTGGTCGTCATCACCTGCTATATGCACATGTTTAACACCTTGTGCTAGTTTTTGTACACACTCCCATTGTATTCTAGAAAGATCTTGAGCTTCATCTACTATTAATACATCAAGTGTCGGAGAAGTTTTTTCTTTTAAGAAAAGATATAGCATGTCTGTGTAATCTTTTAGAAACCTTTCTTCCTTAAACTTTTCTAAACCAGTGCAAAACCAATTAACATGAGTCCAAGGTATATCTAGACTAGCTGTTTTCCATTGTTCTTTGGTAGATACTTTTTTGTTTCTTGCTATGTTTTCTAAAAATAACATTTGATCGCCTTTTGATAAACCGAAAACTGTACCTTCTTCTCTAGCCATTTGACCGTTTAATGGTTCACCCATTAGTTTACCAAACTCTCTATAATGTGTTTTAGACATTACATCTGCAGTTTTTAAACCCAGCCAATGATAACACAGTGAGTGTATTGTTCTAAAGAATACCAACTCTTTTTGAGTTAAGTTAAACCTAAAACTTGCTCTTTCTAATGCTTCGTTTGCAGCTTTTTTTGTAAAAGCTAGATAACCTATTTTATGTGGTTCTATGTGGTTTTGTAAATATTCTTCGGTTAAGTTTAACAGTTTAGTTGTTTTACCTGTTCCTGGTGGACCAAGAATAATGTTCCAAGTCACTAGTCTTTTTTTCCACTATTTTTTAAATCTGGGTCTTGGTTTACATAATCAGAAGTAGCTTCACTAGACTCTAAAGTCTCATCAGGCAAAGTAGAAACATCAACAGTTTCTATTTTATCAGGATTTACTAATGGATCAGAATTAAGTGCATCAATAATGTCACCTAGTTGTAGCATAGTCTGTCTTAGCTGTACTTTTAAATGTTCGGGAGTAAATTGAGACTCGAGCAGCACTAGGTACTGCTCGACATTTTCTCGCATACTCATCTTATGTCAAATTTAGATAGATATTCATTAGCGTATTCTTCTGGTTCATAGTCTACACTTACACCTGTGAAATACGAATCTACAGTATCTTTAAAATTTTGAGCATCAATCACTAGAGCAGCCAACACTTCTTTATGCGTTGCTTTAGTTAAGTCAATGTTATCAAAGTTTTCTAAATTGTAATTAGAAAACATCTCAGCTGTGTATGGGTCTACCCAATGTGTTACGATTTGTTTTACTTCCATAGTTTTCTCCGTTATTAGTTAGTTAAGACCACAGCATACTCCTTAACTTTTTATAAGTAAAGTAGTTTTTTAATGGAAAGAGTTTTCTTGTGCTTCTAGCTCTTCTAGAGCTGAGTCTGTTGCGAATTGAACAACCATTTTTAATGTAGTTGCTGAAAGTTCTGATTTTAAACCAACAGCAACAGCAACCCAAATCAAAGCTACAATTAATGCGTCGTTTTTCTTTTCTTCTTCTGTAAGAGAGGAGTATATTTTTGTGCAAAGACTTTCTGCTAAATCCATAGCGTAAAAAATCTTTTCGTCTTCCATAGTATATCATAAATGTTATTACTTTCACTGTATATACTTCTAAAAAGGGTCTTGTTTCATGTTTGGAAGTTCTATCTCTGCTTCTTCAGACATAAACGCAGGGATCGACCAAGCGTTTACACCACGACCTCGTATATTAAAAAATATATGTTCTGCTCCCATATCTTTTAATTTAGATGCGACTTGATTTGTTTTCATTTCCATAAACCTATGTCTTTGTAAATAATCCATTAAATCTCTTATTCTAAAGTGAGTTTTGTTTTCATTTGACCAAGGTTTTCCTAATAACATTTCTTCTCTAGTTGAAGCTTGTGCTATATCTGTACAAAACGACTCAAGCAACTCATTAAACTGTCCCTCAACAGATGCATCCTCACTTACTTCAATTATTTCTAAACCATTATCTAACAATTGTTGTATTAAACTTTGCCAAGTAACTTCTTTCATTTTAGGTGGCATGATGTTAAGTGTTTCCATACATACACGTTGAAACCTTATCTGATTTTGTAGTTGTTCTGTTGTAAGTTCTAAGCGTTTATCATTTACTGACATAAACCATAATGGTGGCTGTGTGTTTAGTTTAGCTAAACTAGAAAAAAGAGGAGAGTTATGTCCTTCTCCTACACCAAATTTACATGTTCTACATTTAGTGGAATTACAATAAGATTTTATAGGTTCGTCGCTACATTTATAGTTGTAGTCTTTCTTTTTATGTTGTTGTATAAGAGCTAACACTTCATTGGCAGGCAACGGTGGTTTAAAATATTTTCTGTTGTACTCTTCTAGCTTAGTTTCCCACGCTTCTGGGTGTGCTTTTTGTAAATAAACAGCAACATTAAAGAGTCCGTTGTTACGAGTTCCTTCAGGAAAACCTTGTTTTAATAGTATTTTTAAACAAGGTGGACCATGTTCTAAATCATCAACTATTGTTGGAACTTCTAACTTAAACAGTTCATCACCAGAAGCTAATTGTCTAGTGAATGCAAATTGAAGGAATTCTTCTATAGGTAGTGAGACACCTTTTTCAGACAAACCATAACGTGTCGAATCTTCACCTCCAAAATAAGGCATATTCAACCAAGATCCTATATCGCCCCTGTCGGCTAACACCTGTCTTTGTTTAGGAAATATCTCTAGACCACCAAAACCAAGCCCTGCTGCTATTTCTCGGAGTTTATCTTGCATTTCTCCTGCTGCTACTGCTTCAGATACAAACAACAATATATGTGCTCCCCCACTCTTACTTCTACAAACAACTAAAGGTAGTTTTTGTTTTTCAATATTATTTATTAACTCCACTATATCCAAAGGATATACATCTACATCTATACAACCCCAGTAACATTGATTACTATCGTTAATTGGGATAACACCTAGACCATAATCACCTTGTAAATGTTTTTGCCAAAGTTCCACACTTGGACCAGATGTCTTAACAGTAACTGCTTTTCCTTGTTTCTTACCGTCGCTTCTATCTGTCTTAATTTCGAAAAATCCATGTGCTCTTTCAGACCCTTTAAACAGCTGAGAAAATTGCTCTGCTATCTTTATCATAATTTTCTTTAATATATTGCTGGTTGTTTATTAGGAGTAACCAGCAATCTCCTGCCCATAAAACAGGCGAGGTGCGATTAAGTGCACTAAACACCGACATTCTTAGAAAGGAGCGTCTTCTTGTTGTGTACTTTTGACTACACCAGAGTTTACATTTAAACTAAACTGTTTTGCAGCAGAGTAAATGTATCCGTCATCAGCTGACAATTGGTCGCTTAATGCTATATCCCAACCGTACCATGATCCTTGATCATTTTGTTCAACAACTGATGTAAGAACATACTTGTGGGAAAATGTAGGTGGAGTAAACACATTACCATCTTTAGTTCTAATCTTTAATCCAGACATAATTGAGTTCCACTTTTTAGATTTTTTAAGTTGACTACCACCGAAGGCAAGGATTGCTTGATTAAATCCACCATTTTCATCTAAGACTAACACATAGTGGTTAGCAGTAGTAGATAAAAGGTTTCCATTAGGTAGATAATCTTGCCCTTTGTCACTTTTTGATACTTCTTTAAGTATTTCTGATGAATCATGGACAGCTGCAAGACCTTTTCTTTCGGGCATCCACTCTAAATAAGTTCTTTTGTATGCAACAGGAACTACTGTTACACCTTTGGCACCTTTATATAAAGTGTTGTCTACTGTGTTAAATATATCACCTTGCTCACAATCTTTTATGTACTTACCGTCACGAGCATTTACTTGTGGGCTCATCGCTTGTGTTATCCTTATAAAAGGAATAGCTAAGTCTTCCGACGTTACATTTTCAAGACCTGTATTAGCATCACTCATCATATCAGATTCTGATAGAGCAAGTGCTTGGTTTGTTTCTTTTTTAACTACTTCTTTGGTTTCTGTTGTTTTAACTTTATCGTTCATATTTTTATCCTTTTGTTATTTTTGTTTTTTGACCTATAAATACATTAAAGGTTTCAAACGGTAGATCAGTTCCGTTTTCAGCCTGTTCTTTGACAAATGCTTTGAGAGTCATAGGCTCTACCCAGCGTTTGTTTGAGGGAGCATAGCCTTGGGACGTTAAGTTTTTTAACAATCCATCAGCAGAATCATCTTCGCCACGACCAAATTGTAACGACACGACATTTTTAATAATGTCTTCGTGACCGTTATCTTTTAACCAGCTAAACGCTTCTTCTTCTCTCTCTTTCCCAATACGAGCAGAATAAAACTGCTGCACCGAAATCTTTGACCCATCCGATAATTTTATTTCAGCTAAATTACACTCACGCATTGCGTCTGGTAGTTTTTGCTCGGATATATCTTTAAATTCTTTTTTTAAATCTGCTAATACTTCTTCTTGTTGTGTAACTTCTTCTTGTACTCTCAGTTGTTCTTTCGCCCAAAACGAAACTTCTTTTAATGCATCGTTTTTTAGGTTCGTATTAATATCTGGGGTAGAGTCTTCTTCCCATAGTTTTTCTATATCGCTCATATTTTTTCTCCTTTATTTAAAATCTACAGTAACGGGATAGTATTTATACTCTCTATTATCCCATTTTAAAAAATTAACTTCTTCACACTCTTCTGCAGCATAGTGTGTAGCGATTCCTATACAAACTGGATCACCTACTAACAATAGGTAATCGTCTTCAGTAAAACCACGTAAAGCTGTGCGAATCTTAGAAACTGTTGCTTCAGTTTCGAACATTAAATTAGTTAAGGGGGGGACTAAAAATTCTAACTCACCGTAAGATGCTGCAGGTAGTAAATTTTTTCCTGATACTTCTTGTACCACATAAACTTTCGACATTCTTTTTTCTTTCCTCTAGTTTCTATTAAGTTGATGATATAGTATTGTCACAAAAAAGTAAAGGATATTATTTTATTAGCTTCATGAACAGTTATTTTTTAATAAATTATTTTTCCAAAAGTTTCGTTTGTTCCAATATGCCAATATGATAGCAAGAAAACACAACCACACAAGAGTTTACAAGCTATTAGAGACACCCTATTAAGGGGTTATTACCTAACTATAGGAAATAGTCCTTTACTATACAGTAGTTTAGTATATGATTCGAGGAAGAAAAGAGAAAACTATGAATATATTCTATGTATACGAAGATCCTACCGACGCAGCTGTTTGTTTACCAGATAAACTTGTAGTAAAAATGCCTCTTGAGTCTGCTCAAATGTTATGCACAGCACACCGTGTTTTAGATGGCGAAGATAAAGCTGATAAACTAGGTTTGTATAAAATTGCTATGAAAAACCACCCATGTACTATATGGGTGCGAGAAGCTGATGAAAATTATTATTGGTTATACGAACATTTTAATGCATTATGTAAAGAATACGAAAACCGTTATGGTAGAGAACACCTTAGTTATACAAAATTAAACACTGTTTTGTCTAGTGCTCCTAGTAACATAGATATAAAACATAAAACAGTTATGCCTCAAGCTATGCCTGACGAATATAAATGTCAAGATACTATAAAAGCATATCGTGACTATATGGTTAACGAAAAACACTACGCTCAGTGGAATAAAATACCTGATCGCCAACCTGAGTGGTGGGTAAAATGAATAAAGCATTTTTATTTAAAACTGAACCATATCAACATCAGTTAGAGGCTTTGAATAAAAGTTGTGATGAAAAAGAATATGCGTATTTTATGGAAATGGGTACAGGTAAGTCTAAAGTGTTAATTGATAATGTGACTCACCTGTACAACCAGAAAAAAATAAATGCAGTTTTGATTATTGCACCTAAAGGTGTATATAGAAACTGGATAAACAGAGAAATCCCTACACATCTACCAGATTTTATAGATAAGCACATGTATATGTGGACACCTTCTGAAGCTAACAAAGTAATGGTAGAAAAAGAAAAACTATTAACACCTTCGTCGGAGTTAAAGATATTAGTGATGAATGTAGAAGCATTAAGTACCACTAAAGGTGTAAAGTTTGCCTATGCGTTTATATCTAAACACAACACATTAATGGCTGTTGATGAAAGTACAACTATAAAAAATCCTACAGCTAAAAGAACTAAAAATATAATTAAATTAGGTAAGTATTGTTACTACAGAAGAATTTTAACTGGCTCACCTATAACTCGATCACCACTAGACGTGTATACACAAGCACAGTTTTTAGATCCAGCATTACTAGGCTTTAGTTCTTATTTTTCTTTTAGAAACAGGTACGCTTTGCTTGTAGACAGAAGTGCAGGCGGCAGGAGTTTTAAACAAGTTGTAGGTTTTCAGAATCTACATGAACTTAATGAATTAATGCAAAAGTTTAGTTTCCGTGTGTTAAAAGAAGATTGTTTAGATTTACCTGACAAAGTATATGTTAAACGAGAAATAGAGATGACACCAGAGCAGAAAAAAGTGTATACAGATATAAAAAAATATGCTATTTCAGAATTATCTGTAGGTACTGTGTCTGCTGCTTCAGTTATTACACAGATTATTCGTTTACATCAGATATCTTGTGGCTTTATATCGACTGATGATAGTGTCGTAAGTGATATAAAAAATAATCGTACGGAAGAGTTGATGCAGATACTTGAAGAAACAGAAGGTAAAGCAATTATCTGGGCAAACTATAGGCACGATATACATAAAATAAAAGAATTGATTGTAAAAACATACGGTGAAGATTCGGTAGGCACATATTATGGAGACACTTCTGATGCAGATCGAGAACAGTTAATTACAAAGTTTCAGGATAAAGATAATCCATTAAGATTTTTTGTAGGTAATACACAAACAGGTGGTTATGGTATAACTTTGACTGCTGCTAGTACAGTTATTTATTATTCTAATAATTACGATTTAGAAAAACGATTACAATCAGAAGATCGTGCTCATCGTATTGGTCAAGTTAACAAAGTTACTTATGTTGACATAGTTTGTAAAGACACAGTAGATGAGAAAATTGTAAAGGCTCTTAGAAGTAAACTTAATTTAGCTCAGAAAGTATTAGGAGAAGAACACTGGAAAGACTGGTTATAGTCATGCACACAGAGACTTTACAAGTAGTTATACCCTAACAACTACACAAAAAGGAACGCACACACGATGATTATTGAGCTAATTTGAGTAATGCTTCTTTTTTTGGTATGGTTATTAATTGGTAGTGTCCCATAGAAGAACTGCTACCATAGTCAGCTACAGGTACTCCGTCAATTTTAAATGTTTCAACATAATCACCTGTATCTTTACCATCACTTAATATTCTGTACACTTTAATACTCCCAGGATCTGCATTTCTTGAATTTAAATCAAAATGTGATTCAATTTCCATGTCAGACAACAGATAACTTCCTCCATCTTCTTCTATGTTCAATAAATCATTTTTTGTAAGTCCATTCTCTTCAAAAAAATCCATTTGTATTTTGTTTTGTATTTTGTTTCCTTCTACATAGTTTTCAAAATCTTTGCCATAGTTTGCATTAATTTCGAAAGAACCATCATTTGTTTTAGTAATTTTAGGAAGATTAAACCCTGTGTCTGCTAAAAACTCGTCGGGCATGTTAGCAAAATCTGTAGTTTGTAACAGCTCTTTATCACCTGCAATTGCATCATACATTGGTTTTTGTTTTCTTAAAAATTTTGTTGGATCTATTTTTCCCATAACTTTTCCTGTGTTTCTTAATAATGCACCGAGAGGAGAAGAGACAACAGCTAAAGTGCCTATACCTAATCCCATTGCTTTAAGGAATTGTCGCCTACTTGGGTCAGGAAGTAAAGGAGTATTTTTTGTTTTATTACGAGAGCCTTCTTTCAATAACCTGTTAATTCCAAAAGGCAGTCCTGCTGTTGCAGCCATAATACCTCCACCCAAAAGATTATCCTTACGGAATTCACCTTGTGCGTCTCCTAACAATGCAGCTGTTTCAGTACCTGCTGCAATAGATGCAGCTTTAGGCATAACAGAACCACTCCCACTTAACATCATTAAAATTATATCTGCTGCACCTATGTCCGACATATTTCTTAACGCATCACCCATAGGTCTACTAAGTGGGACATCTATATTTCCCTCTTCATCTCTAGGGAGTTCAGAGCCATATGTTCTTTGTAAAAATTCTAGATATTTTTCTTCTTCGCTTTCGCCTAAAAATCCTTCGCCCAGACGTTCACCTGTTTCACCGAGTGCTTGCTGTAGTCTAAGTCTAGCTTCATCACGCCAAGATCGACGACCTCCGAAAAAACTATTATTGATAGGTTTAAGTTCTTGAGCCATTGTGATTAATAGTTATACTTGAGAGGCATTAGTGGTTTTTGAACTAAACCTCCATTTTTATATACAAGTTTCTCAAATGCTTTTCTAAGTTCAGGAGTCATTTCAATATCGTAAAATTTATTTAAATTCTCGTCTTCAAAAACTTTAGCATTTAAATCCACACCATATTCTGCTTCAATACGTTTAATGCCTTTATCTGTAAAATTTTTATATTTGATAGCCATCGCCCTAGCTTTGTCACTAGGTCTGGTCTTTAAGAATTCTCCAGTTGGATTGATATCAGGATCATATGTGTTTTCCATTACATCAAACATGTCATCAGGATCGACAGTTGCCTCACCCATAAAATCTCTTGTTTGTGCAGGGTTTAGATCTTCCCCTCTTTGCATAGCTAGTGCGTAATCGTTTATAGGAAAACGCACTCTATCGACTCCTTCTTCGGAAGCTAAGTTAAGAGCACTTTTCATTCTCAATGGGAACCAGTCTTTAAATAATGGAGCAGCACCACCTTTATCACCCACAGTTGTTAAATTAGATAATTTTCTTGCATACGTGTTTGCAATATCTGTGTCAGCTAGTTTCATATCTCTAATATAACCAGCAACACCATCTCTAAATCTTTTTGTATTGTTTTGACCTACCAGCATTCCATTTAATAAATCTTCAGTAACTGTAGGTTCATCCCTTATAACTTCTTTAATGTTTTCTGGCATTGCATTATTATCAAAAGCTGAAGATCTATACATAGCTCTATCTACTTCAAGCTCACCCAATAGCTCTTCAAAATCGTCTAAACTTTTTCCAGGTTTTAAGAAAGGTATTATGTCCTCACCTGTTTCTGACCTGATACTTCTACCGTTTGTTAGAAGATCGTTAAAGTATGTGAATGAATAAGGTTGTTTGCTTAAACTAAGTTCATTAGTTTTTTCAGCTAAACCATAAATACCAGATTGAGATTCTGCTGGGATTAATACTTTTTCGTTACCTATGTCATAAATGGCAGAACGAGCTGTGAATATGCGGTTCGCTGTGTTCCATGTACCAGAGTCACGTGATGTGAAATCATCTGAAAGTACTCCTGTTCCTACTTCTTGGTGTCCAGGATCTTCCCACATTTTCCCGAGTGTAGGAGAGTTTATCGCAAAATTACTTTCTATATATCGAGTAGGTTTAATAGTTTGGCTTGCTTCAGATAAATCTCTTGGGATCTCGTATTTTGGAATAAAAGGCATAAAGTTAGAATACTGAGAGGTTGACATCTGATCAGTTGGAGTGACATCATCTACTTGTTCTGTTATAGTAGGTTTGTTTTTACCTATATCATCTAACAACTCTTGTATAGTAAATCTACCAGCCAGTGTTTCTGGAGATACGAATTGTTTTATTTGTTCATTAAACCCAGATTGAGCTGGTTTAGAGAGGTTGGTTTTTGTTTGTTGTAGGAAATCTTTAATAGAGTATTTCTTATCTATATTTTGTACAGGATTGTTTAGTATAGATTTTTCTAAAAGTGTTTCTACGTTTTCTTTGTTAACAATGTTACTTGGTCCACCTTTAGCTGCACGATCAACAGAATCTTTATCTGTTAAAACTCTGTTAAATTTTGTAGGAGTTACATTTAATTTTTTATTGTCTAACAGACCACCAATACCATCTCCACGTTTTTCATAAAAAGGCATTTCAATACCTTCAGGAGTTACCATAGAACTACGCTGCCCTGCTGGATTTATGTTCCGTATAAACGAACTAAGACCAGACACTGCATCTTTACCATAACCTATAAAATCTTTATTTTCACCACGGGAAGCAAGAGCTACGGGCAACCCTGCTAGAGCTGTCATTATTCCAGCTGCAGTTGTGTTACCTTTGTCGTATTCACCTTGTGCATCACCTAATAGCATGCCTGTTTCTGTTAGTCCTGCTCCTAAAGCAAGTCTAGGTACTACACTACTAAGTCCTGATAAGGGTATTAAAAGTTTATCTATTGCTCCAAAATCAGACGGATCTAAAAAAGACTGTCCTAAAGGTCTAGATGAAGGTACGTCTCTAGGTAATTCTGAACCATACGTTCGTTGAAGAAACTCTAGGTATTTATCTTCTTCGCTTTCGCCTAAAAATCCTTCACCAAGAATTCCACCTGCTTCACCTAACGTTTGTCGTAATCTAAACCTAGCTTCGTCTCTCCAGGTTCTAATTCCTCCAGGTGGTTTTAATTCTTGTGCCATCTAACAATTCCAATCTCTGCGTGCCCAATAATTTGCACTACATCTATCTGTTTTTCCACTTATACCACCACTACGAGCACAGTAACTTTTCTTTCTGCTTTTATCTCCAGGATGTTTACCTAATTTTTTGTCACCAAAAGTTATACGTTTTACTTTACCACCATCACTACTACAACCTTTCACGAACACTTCTTTACGTTTTTTACCGTAACCACCTGCACCTTTAGGGATGGCTCTTGGCTTATTAAGTGTTACTGTTTTACCTTGCCATTCTGCCACTATGCCTTTCCTTTAGCCTTTACTTTTGCTTTTTTACTTAAATCTTTGAAATGAAATAATCTTACACTTGAGTCAGTGTGTGATTTATTTGTATGCAAAGTACCATTTGGCATTTTATGAGAGTTACCTTTATGCTCAGTACCGTCTCTTTTGTAATGTTTAGCTCCTTTCATTTGTATCTCCTTTTATTTTTACATCATGTTTGATGGTAATGAATACCCAGCATTACCAAAATCTAAACTAGCTATGCCACTAAGATCAGGTATTTGAGAAAGAGCTAAAGCCATTTCATCAGCTCTAGCTTGTCTTTGTGTTTCTTCATTTATTCTTTCTTGTTCCAATACTTCTGGGTCAACATACGGTGTTACTCCAGAATTTTCTAGTAGTCCTCTAAATGCATTTCCTTGATTTGTTGCTAAATCTAATGCATAGTTAGGTTGAGTTCTTGCTAAACCTAATGCATAATTAGGTGATTGATTATTATTATTATTAACTGTGCTCATTAGACCTTCGTTACCCATACTTTGTACACTAGGAAGCATGTCCATGTTATTAGCTAAACCACCAATCATAGGTAGTCTATTTATATTATCAGCCAAACCGTATTGACCCATATTTTGCAAACCAGGAATTTTATCAAGGTTATCAGCTAAACCATATTGACCCATAATTTGCAAACTAGGTAAATTAGCGATACCTTCATTCACTAAACCTTTAAACATATTACTTAATAAACCCATATCAGTTATTCCTCATCTTCATAGTCATTATATCCTTCATCGCTTAATCCTAAAAGACTATTTTTTAACTCTAGCGTCATTTTTTCCAATTGATCAGGATTCACAGTAGAGTCTTCTGCAGTTATTTGTGCAATAATATCTGCACCTAATTGACCAGCAGCATAACCTGTTGCCCTAGCGTTAGGGTTTTCTATAATAGTTGTTAAGTAACGCAACCCTGTAGGTGAAGCTAACACTCTACCTAAAATATTTAACCTAATTAAAGTAGACACATTTTGTAATGGGTTAAGTGCAATTTGTGCAGCAACTAAACCACCAGAAAAAGAACCACTACCTGTTGTTATGAATGCAGCTTTTTCTGCAAATCTTTCTAATGCTTGTGCTGTTTCTGAACCTAACGCAGCATTTATTCTAGCAGGAACACCTTCTTTCTGTATAGCTTTTAATAAATTTTCACCATTTAGTATCACACCAACTGGGTCTAATTTAGTTGTGTCATAAACATTATCTAGTAAGTTAACCATGTATTTTTGTCTAAACTGTTCAACAATTTCTGGTGCTTCTTTACTGTAATAATTAATAAAGCCTGTTATATCTTGTGATGTAGCTTTATTTGTCAACCACGGCATAATTTCTTCAGGTGAGAAATTGCCTATCTGTTTATTAAAATTTGCATCTAAAAATTTAAATTGTTCATCTACATTTTTAGTGTATTCTTTTATTA